>NZ_PDOF01000004.1 GCF_003226345.1 Alteribacter lacisalsi
CGTGTTACTCACCCGTCCGCCGCTGACGTCAGGGGAGCAAGCTCCCCATCAGTCCGCTCGACTTGCATGTATTAGGCACGCCGCCAGCGTTCGTCCTGAGCCAGGATCAAACTCTCCGTAGAAAGTTCGATGTCACTGACATCAAAAATAAATATTTATTGACGGGATATCTTAAAATATCCCACGTTTCGCTTGGCTTTTTGTTTAGTTTTCAAAGGTCACTATAATAATGGTGGGCCTGAGTGGACTCGAACCACCGACCTCACGCTTATCAGGCGTGCGCTCTAACCAGCTGAGCTACAGGCCCTCAAGCAACGTTTTCTATCGTATCAGTTACGATCACGTTTTGCAAGAGGAAATTAAAAATTATTTTTATGGAGCGGGTGATGGGAATCGAACCCACATCATCAGCTTGGAAGGCTGAGGTTTTACCACTAAACTACACCCGCAAATAGAAAACTAGATGGTCGGGAAGACAGGATTTGAACCTGCGACCCCTTGGTCCCAAACCAAGTGCTCTACCAAGCTGAGCTACTTCCCGATACATTAAATAAGTATGGCGCGCCCGAGAGGAGTCGAACCCCTAACCTTCTGATCCGTAGTCAGACGCTCTATCCAATTGAGCTACGGGCGCCTATATAAATAGGCGTTCCTTGTTTTTTCATTGTTTAAGAGCAAAAAAATAAAAGTATGTATGGTGCGGTTGAGAGGAGTCGAACCTCCACGGGGTTATCCCCCACTAGGCCCTCAACCTAGCGCGTCTGCCATTCCGCCACAACCGCGTAACATAGCTTTTCAGTAAAAAATATATATGGTGCGGGTGAAGGGACTTGAACCCCCACGTCCGAAGACACTAGATCCTAAGTCTAGCGCGTCTGCCAATTCCGCCACACCCGCATATATAAATGGCGGTCCCGACCGGGATCGAACCGGCGATCTCCTGCGTGACAGGCAGGCATGTTAACCGCTACACCACGGGACCAGATATTTGGATGGTGGAGGATGACGGGCTCGAACCGCCGACCCCCTGCTTGTAAGGCAGGTGCTCTCCCAACTGAGCTAATCCTCCATGTATAAAAGGTTTTAAATGAGCATTTTGCACGTTTCTTCATATTATATAGAAGAAATGGTGACCCGTACGGGATTCGAACCCGTGTTACCGCCGTGAAAGGGCGGTGTCTTAACCACTTGACCAACGGGCCACTTCAAAAAAACTGGCGGAGAAGGAGGGATTTGAACCCTCGCGCCGCTTGCGCGACCTACACCCTTAGCAGGGGCGCCTCTTCAGCCACTTGAGTACTTCTCCGTATGGCTCCACAGGTAGGACTCGAACCTACGACCGATCGGTTAACAGCCGATTGCTCTACCACTGAGCTACTGTGGAATAAAAGTAAAATTATCAGAAGCGACTTTTTATATTTTATATAACCGGAGCGGAAAAGTCAATAACTTTTTATAAGAAGTATTTCGTTCCAGCTGCCGTGCCGCCTGTTCTTTCAGCGACTTTTATAATGTAACACAGCCTGTTTACTCAGTCAATGTTTTCTCGGGAAAATGTTTTTATCTTTTTTAACTGTCCTTTACATCTTCCGCATACATAGCGTTTAACATCGATCTGCCTTCTCCGGACGAATTCTGCTTTACAGCCTGCACATGCATAAACGTGCCTGACTTTGGACTGCCTTCTGGCGCCGGGGATCGTTTTGCAGTACCTTGATCCGCCTACTTCCGCAAGAAGTTTCTTGAAGTCTGCATCTCTGTGCTGATATCCCTTTCCTTCGATATGAAGGTGGTAATGGCAGAGTTCGTGTTTAATAATCCGGATAAATTCTTCCTGGCCAAACCGCTCAAGCTGAGCGGGATTCATTTCAATATTGTGGGACTGGAGCATATAACGGCCGCCTGTTGTTTTCAGCCGGGCATTAAATACAGCCTTATGAGCGAAAGGTTTCCCAAAGGACGATTGTGAAATATTTTCAACAAGCTTTTGAAGTTCTTCATTACCCATCGTCCTGCCTCCCTGCCCCAATTCAAAAATAGTTTTACTTTATTACAATAACACAGACAATCCGTTGCGCATATATGTAGTAGTACTACACAAATAAGGTCAGACGCCCTGTCAAAACTCAGCAGAGAAGGAGGGCCAAATATGCCCGGCTGGCTGAAAAAACAGCTTAAAGAAGCATACCTGAATAAAGACCGGAGGCGGATCAAAGTCCTTAATCAGTGCTGGTTTTATTATAAGAGCAATAACAGCGCAACGTAAACTGCAGCTGCCCGGACAACGGTCCGCACCAGGCACCATGTCTGCCAGGGGCTTTGATGCCTCTGAGTCCTCACACCTTTCGAAGACAAAAGATAAAGACGGAAGGCTTGCCGCCCTCCGTCTTTCACCTGTCACGTTGTCTGTTTTTCCGGCTCAAGCATTGTTAATGCGATACGGCCTTTTTTCAGATCTACATCATTGACCCAGACCGTTACAATATCCCCGACAGAAACAACCTCCATCGGGTGTTTAACAAAGCGGTTCGTCAGCTTCGAAATATGGACGAGCCCGTCCTGTTTTACACCGATATCAACGAATGCTCCGAAATCAACCACGTTTCTGACGGTTCCCTGAAGCTCCATGCCTCTGTTCAAATCCTCCATCGAGAGTACGTCGGATTTTAGAATCGGAGCCGGCACATCATCACGAGGGTCGCGGCCCGGACGCACCAGGGCATCCAGAATATCCTTCAATGTTGGGATACCGATACCCAGTTCCGCGGCAAGACTTTCCGCATTAACGGAAGAAAGCTTCTCTTTCGCTTCCATTGTCCCAAGATCGCCAGGCTTAATGTCAAAGCGGGACATGATCTCCTTGGTGACAGCATAACTTTCCGGGTGGATTCCTGTACCATCCAGCGGCTGCCTGCCATCAGGAATCCGAATAAAGCCGATCGCCTGCTCATACGTTTTCGCTCCGAGACGGGGAACTTTTTTCAGCTCCGCACGGCTCTCAAACTTCCCTTCCTCTTCTCTTCGCTTAACTATATTGACTGCGACCGCTTTGGACAAACCGGCCACATACTGCAGCAGAGAAGATGATGCCGTATTTACGTTTACACCGACCTGGTTTACAACCGTTTCGACAACAAATGTCAGCTGATCATTGAGCTGCGTCTGGCTCACATCATGCTGATATTGTCCAACGCCAACTGATTTCGGGTCAATTTTCACAAGCTCTGCGAGCGGGTCCTGAAGCCGGCGCCCGATCGAGACAGCACTCCGTTCTTCAACCTGCAGCTCCGGGAACTCCTCTTTTGCAAGCTTGGATGCTGAGTACACACTTGCTCCTGCTTCATTTACGATTACGTAAAACACCTGTTTATCGATCTGCTTAATCGTATCAGCGATAAACTGTTCTGTTTCACGGGAGGCAGTCCCATTTCCGATTGCGATCACGTCTACATCGTGCTTATTGACGAGCTGGGTGACCACACTTCGGCTTTTTTCCACTTCACTCTTAGGCGGGGTCGGATAGATCACTTTAATATCAAGGACTTTCCCGATGTCATCCACCACGGCCAGTTTACAGCCCGTCCGGTAGGCTGGATCGACCGCAAGAACTTTCCGGTCCTTTAACGGCGGCTGCAAAAGCAGGTTGCGCAGATTCTCAGAGAAAATATGGATCGCCTGTTTTTCCGCTTTTTCTGTCGCTTCTTTACGGATTTCCCGCTCCACAGCCGGTTCAATGAGACGCTTATAGCCGTCCTCCAACGCTAGGCGGATCTGCTCGGATGCAGAGGTCTGTGATTTCAGGTAGCGCTTCTCAATGTAACTTAGAATGTTTTCTTTAGGAGGACGGATGCCCACCTTCAGAATTTTTTCCTTTTCACCGCGGTTCATGGCAAGCACGCGGTGAGGAACGATTTTCCGGACTTCCTCTTCGTATGTATAGTACATCTCGTAAATGCCTTTTTCGTCCGCTTCTTCGTCTTTAACCTTTGATTCAAACCAGCCGTTCCGGTGCGTCAGGGCACGTGCCTGCTTACGGACCTCTGCATCGTCTGCAATGACTTCACTTATAATATCCCTTGCCCCCTGAAGTGCTGCTTCCGCATCGGGAACCTCTTTTTCAGGGTCTGCGTACTTCGCGGCTTCTTCCATCGGATCCCCTGAAGACGGCAGTGATAATAACCAGCTGGCGAGCGGTTCAAGACCTCTTTCCTTTGCCACTGTTGCCTTCGTCCGGCGTTTCTGTTTATAGGGACGGTAAAGGTCTTCCACTTCCTGAAGACGCCCCGCTTTTTCGATCTGTTTTTTCAGTTCCGGCGTGAGTTTATCCTGTTCACCGATTAGCCGAATCACCTCTTCTTTACGGGTCGCCAGGCTGTTTGCGTATTCCCATTCTTTTAAAATGGCACGGATCTGATCTTCATCCATTCCGCCTGTCATTTCTTTTCTGTATCGCGCGATAAAAGGAACAGTGTTTCCTTCTTCGGACAAATCAATAACGTTTTTTACTCTGTCTTTTCGCAGTTCAACTGATGCTGTTACCTGCGTGAGCAGTGTTTCTGACTCCTGCGTCCACTCCATCTGGAAACCTCCTTGAAAATCTGAATAAACCGGCAGGTATGACGGCCAACTGCCGTCACATTGAGCCGGGGTCTTCTACATTTTAGCCGACAGAAATTAAAAATACCACCTTCAAAAGAGGTGGTATAGCTTATAACAATTCAAAAACGGGATAGCAGCCCTCAGTTTTCCGGAGCCACCTTCCCGATTAAGATTGTTGTATCATCAGATTGATCCGTCATGCTGTCGATTACCTGCTGCATCGCTTTTTCTGTTGACGGCATGCCGTTCATAAAAGCGTGAAAGACAGGATCAAAACGCAGACCATCTGAATATAGAATAAAGGTTGTGCCTTTTTCATATTGAATACGCTGGGATTTAAACTTCTGTCTGCGTCCTGACATGTAGCCCCGGGAAGGGATGGGACGCACGAGTTTTCCTGAGGGAGGGTAAAAAATGCAGCCGATATTTCCGATATTGCTGTAGACAATTTCCTTAGAGGGAATATCAAGCTTGATAATGGTCAGGACAGCACCTCTCGTGTTCAAGAGCACGTTATTACACCGGGCCATCAATTCTTCGACACTCTCATCCTCGTGTTCTTCAATACAGCGTATAACTGCCGAAGAAGCTTCCATTGCTTCTTCCCCGCTTCCGAGTCCGTCTGCAACGGCACAGATCACATAATCATCGTCACTTGAGATGTAGTAGGCATCCCCTGAACACCAATTGCCTTTTTTGGCTGTATGAAACGACGTAACTTCCATATCATCTAATTGGTGGTGTTTAATCATTTATAAACACTCCGACGGTTCAGTTCTGATTGATTCTCTCAGCTTCTGAAGTGCTCTCCTTTGCAGGCGCGACACATGCATCTGAGAAATTCCGAGTTTTTCACCTGTTTCCTTTTGACTGAGGTTATCGAAATAGGTCAGATAAAGAATCTGCTTTTCCCGTTCGGTCAGAACGTGAAAGGCTTTTTCCAGAAGCATCTGCTGATCTGTTTTCTCGTATCCTTCTTCTGTCGAACCGACAAGATCGAGCAGCGTAACCGCACTGCCTTCATCGTCAGCTTCAATGGACCGGTCTACAGAAAGCGCCTGGTAGCTTTTGCCCATCTCCATCGTTTCCAGTACTTCCTCTTCGGAAACGCCGATGTGACCGGCAATCTCCTCTACACGCGGCGAACGCTGAAGATCAATCGTAAGTTCTTCTACGGCAGCTTTAATCTTCGGTCCGAGTTCCTTAATTCTTCTCGGTACGTGCACGCTCCAGGTCTTGTCCCGGATGAAACGTTTAATTTCACCGACAATCGTTGGTACTGCAAAAGATTCAAAGCTCCGGGCAAAAGATGGATCAAAACGGCGGAGGGCGGCGATCAGGCCAATCATTCCAACCTGTGTCAGGTCTTCATCATGGCGCTGACCCTTGGAAAATTTACGGGCGAGGGAATGGACGAGTCCTTCGTATTCCAGAACAAGTTTCGTTTGAACTTCTTCATCACCTGTCTTTTGGAATTCCTCAATCCATTCATAAACATATTCCTTGTTACTGCGTTGCCGATGTTGAGATTCCGTTGCCATTCTGCTCCACCTCATCTCTATGAAGGGACTTAGTCATTACGATAACGACCCCTGAATCCCCGCTGATCTCGACTTTATCCATCAGGGTTTCAATTAAAAAGAGGCCAAGACCCCCTTCCTTGAGCTCCTCAACCGGCTGGTCCCCACTTACCGGACCGAGATTCTTTTTTAGTTTATCCACATCAAAGCTCTCGCCCTGGTCTGCTACCATGATTTCCATCCGGTCCTCATGCACGCCGCAGCCGACTGTCATCACTGCCTGGTCATCTTTTGTATTCTTATAAGCGTGGTTCACCACGTTCGTGCACGCTTCTGCTACCGCAATTTTGATATCTTCTATATCGTCATAGGAATAGCCGAGACGGTTCGCAATCCCCGAAACCGTAAGACGGACCACACCAACATACTCCGGTTTAGCCGGGAGTTTGATTTCGATAAAATCAGAACTGGTACTCATACTTATTACGCCTCCTCTCTTTCATTAACTTCGATATCAATCACTTCATCGAGGCCAGTGATCGTGAACAGGCGCTGAACACGGCTGTTCACTCCGGTAATTTTAAGGTGGCTTCCGCTCTGATCGGTTGATTTAAGCGCGCCGATAAATACACCGAGTCCAGTACTGTCTATATAATGAACGCCCGAAAGGTTCACAATAATGGTCTTGTTCTGTTCTTCGGTTAAAGGGAGCAATTCTTCTTTAAGTTTTGGTACTGTATAAACATCAATTTCCCCGCTAAGGGATACGTAGCTTTCATCTGTGTTCTCTTTTATCTCGATCTGAAGATTCATAACTTCCCCTCCTGAAACAAATATAGGTACATTATTGTTAGTTACCCTTTTGGGATGTTCTTTAAACGTTTCTTCTCAGAATCAGTAATGTGAAATCGTCACGGAGCTGAAAATCCTGCATTTTTTCAAGATCGCGGTATACCCGATTCACAATATCCTGGGCCGGAAGATGCTGATATTTCCGGATCATATCGGTAATCTGTTCTCTTTCAATAAAATCGCCTTCGGTACGGCATTCGGTTACCCCGTCTGAAAGCAGCACGAAAAAGTCACCAGGCTGTACATCTTTAACGTACTCATCGTAGGTGACTTTCTGGGACAGACCGAGCACGAGGCCTTTGGTTGTAAGTTCTTCAAATGTATCCTGGGCAGCGGCATAATAAAATCCAGGTTCGTGACCTGCACCAGCATAATAGAAACGGTGGTTTCTCGTATCATAAGAGCCGTAAACCATCGTAATGAACATATTGCTGTCGATGTTCCGTTCCACCACGCGGTTGAGACTTTCAAGCAGCCCCGCAGGCTGCAGGCGCTCCTCGGGAATACTCTCCATCGCGTATTTAATCATCGACATACACATCGCTGCAGGAACGCCTTTACCAATGACGTCCGCAACAGCCAGTCCGATACTGCCGTGATCGTCCTGAATATAATGATAATAATCGCCGCTCATTTTTCCGGCCGGTACGCTGATCACACCAAAATCAATTCCAGAGGCATCGATATGTTCATCCGGAAGAAGCGTCTGCTGCATTTTCGCAGCCACATTCAGCTCCGACTCCAGCTGACGCTGGCGGTCTTTCAGGCTTTGATGCTCGCGATAGGCGAGTCCGTAGCCGATCATGACCTCTAAGAGGAGGTCAAAAGAATCAACCACCTGCTCAGGCAGTTCCGGCACCATTTCCTGAAAAACGGACATATGCAGGCTCACCATTTCTTCAGGAGACATGTCTTTTTCCATCATCTCTTTACTGAATTGCTGTGCTGCATACAGGGCATGTTCACTTTTGCTTTTAAGATAGTTGTCCAGCATATCTTTATAGAGCTGGTACATGGAAAGTTTTGTTTTCTCCAAGACAGGTCCCCTCCTTAACGGAGCCACTTAACGGCAGTAATGGTTGTCCCTTCATCCGGTTCTGAATCAATCTTAAACTCGTCCATCAGACGTTTCACGCCGGGCAGCCCTGCTCCAAGTCCTCCTGAAGTGGTGTAGCCGTCTTCCATTACGCGTCGAATGTCCTTGATCCCGGGCCCTTCATCTGAAGCGATAATCTTGATGCCCCGCTTGCCGGATACGGTGACTTCTTCAATGTGTATTTGTCCTTTGTTCGCATATAGGTAGATATTTCTCGCAAGTTCGGATATCGCTGTAGTGACTCTTGCCTGGTCAACAGATCCAAACCCGATCTCTCGGGCTAATTTCCGACCTGCCTGCCGAGCAGCCACGATCCCCCACTCACTATGAATATCAACATGGGTTTGGACTTGCATTCATCACCCCTCCAATTCTTGCTGGAGTCTGTCTAACCCCTGCTCAAGATCTAAGGCCGTCGGCACTTCTTCCAGCACAATACCCATATCAATAAGAGTAATCGCTACTGCCGGCTGAATACCGGTGAGAACTACACGCGCGCCCATCAGGTTGGACATATCCACCACATCACCAAGCACCTTGGCGATAAAGGAGTCGATCATATCAACGGACGTAAGATCGATCACAACACCGCGGGAGCCTTCCTGGTGAATTTTATTTAAAACATCCTCCTGAAACTGAAGGGCTGTCTGATCATCAAGATCAACCTGAACAGATATCAGCAGGTAATCATGCAGTTTTAGAATCGGAATTCTCATAACAGTCTCCTCCTCATTCCTCTATCTCTACGATTTGGTGCGAAGTCATTTCCAGAGCGGATTCAATTCCTTTTTTCAATGTGCTTTTTGTCGGGAACTTGCCGAGATCAATCCCCAGATTCACAATCGTCTGGGCAATCTCCGGACGAATACCGACGAGAATGCACTTTGCGCCTACCAGTCTTACGGCTTCTGATGCCTGAATAATGTGGTGTGCAACCATCGTATCGACAACAGGAACGCCGGTTATGTCAATCAGCACCACCTGGGAGCGGTGTTCAATGACCCCGGTAAGGAGGTTCTCCATAATCTGTTTTGCCCTCTCCGTATCGATCGTGCCGATCAACGGCATTACGCTTATATTATCAAAAACAGGGATCAGCGGAGCAGACAGTTCTTTGAGCGCCATTTTCTGAAGGAAAACCGTATTTTCCCAGGAACCGGAATAATGTCCGACGAGGATATTGACGATCTCATCCACCCAGTCTTCCACTTCCTGGTAGAATTCGATATCCCTCGTCTGATCATCATGACGGATCAGCGTTTCAACAGCAACTTTTCTGAACTCCTGCATGCCCCTGATAATGTAGTTCAGTGGCCAGCCGAGTTGGATCAGGCGGTCTGTGTAGTTCCGGATGGAATCCGCCACACCTTCGCCTTCCTGACCTACAGTTTTAAAGAGCATGTCCACAAATTCGCTGTTTGTGTTCTGATACACCGTATCAGAAATACTCTGGAGATAGTCGTCCTCGCGAAATTTTTCTACTTCCTTCATCCACTCATCGGTTATGGTAGATTTATGGTCGTGAATGAGCTCTCTGATCTGCTGATTCATTTACACTTTCCCCCATTTTAAGCAACATAGTTGTTTTTATTATTTCACTGATTACCCGGGATTGCAATGATTGTCTGCAGCAGGTCCATAGTCAGTTTTTATGTACTGTAAAGCCGGCCTTACGCGGAGAGCCGAAATACCCCCTCGTGTAGCCTTTCCCGGTAAAAAAGCAAATAAAAAAAGCTGCCTTCCGCTCAGGATAAGCAACTTTTTCCACTTACGGCACGGCTTAAAAATCAATTAAGCCGAGGCTGATCATCAGTGCATCATTGACCCGTGTCATCATATCATCGTCAAGATGCGTGATCTTATCTGTAAGTCTCTGTTTGTCTATCGTTCGTATTTGTTCCAATAAAATTACGGAATCCCTGTCAAAGCCGTAGCGCTTCGCGTTAATCTCCACATGAGTGGGAAGCTTGGCTTTTTGAATCTGAGCGGTGATTGCAGCGACAATCACGGTAGGACTGAAACGGTTGCCGATATCATTCTGGATGATTAAAACCGGGCGAACGCCTCCTTGCTCGGAACCAACGACGGGTGATAGGTCCGCAAAATAAACGTCACCGCGTTTGACAATCAACCGTTACACCCCACTAACTAAGCGATCCAGAGTGTGCTCTGCCTCCTCCTCAACAAGAAAGGCTTCCGTCGCAATGTTTAAATTAATTTTGGCCATCTCCATGTAGCCCTGCTGCATCGTTTCACGGATCTTGCTCTTCTTCCGTTCGCGCAGGTACATCTTCGTCGCCTGATGAATGACTTCGCTTCGGTTGGCGTCTTCTTTTTCAAGCATTCCGTCCAATTCGTTCACTAGATGCTGTGGTAAACTCACCATAATTCTTTTTGTGTTCTCTTCGGACACAAAAAACACCTCCAACGCAGCTAACACCCTGATTTTATTCCTTTTTAATCATATCACTGCTTTACAGCCTTTGCAAAGTGTCAATCGCACTTTTCAGGACTTTTTGTCACTGTACGGACATATCTGCGAAAAATAAGAGACAAGCCTGCGGATTCGTCCACATAAACACGCACTATAAATCATATTCTCCGCTTTAACAGAATATCCTTCTTTTATTTTGTGAAATTTGTTGAAGTTTAGTCAGAATCCGCCAGCCTTTTTTAATTGGTTGGCTCTGTTAAAGTTCGTTGTGTTTTCGCTCACTGCGCTCCCTTTCCGCGTGAGTATCGCGCGTTCGTTCCAATCAACGTTTTAAATTCAACATTAAGTTTTAACAGAGCCAATTGGTTAAAAGACTTCATTATGAAGATGCACGAGTGCTCCATCACGGTAAATGGCCCGGGGCACACGGTAGCTGATCATACACGGGATTTCATAATTGATCGTTCCCAGCCTGCAGGCAACTTCGTCAGCTGAGATCATACTGCTTCCCTGGCGGCCGATCAGCGTCACTTTCGTCCCCCGTTCCACCTTGTCAGGCAATTTCACCATCATCTGATCCATGCATATTCTCCCGACAATCGGTGCCCGTCTTCCATCCACCAGCACTTCTCCGCCGGCAGCATTGGCTCGAATCCAGCCGTCTGCGTATCCGATTGGTATTGTTGCGATCCATTCTCCGCTTTTCTCAGCGCGGTAGGTGGCGCCGTAACTGACCGCTTCCCCTTTTTCGAGCCTCTTTACATGGGTGATACGGCTGTGAAGGGAGAACGCCTCTTCAAGGGGCACAGTAATTTCTCCGGCGATCTCTTCGGAAGGGACGAGACCGTACATGGAGATTCCTACACGAACGAGCGTGTAGGCGTAGTCTTTGTAACGGAGCGCCGTGGCACTGTTGGCACTGTGCACAACCGGGTGCTTTATTCCGGTGCGGTTTTTAAACCACTCCAGAAAATGGGCAAAACGGCTGTGCTGCTCACGGATATAGGCATCATCAATTTCGTCAGCCGTGGCAAAGTGAGTATAGATGCCTTCGAGGAGAAAGAGTCCGTCGTGTGCTTTTACTTCCCAGGCGAGGGCATCTCCTTCTTCTTCTGTGCGAAGACCGATGCGGCCCATTCCCGTATCCACCTTAAGATGGCACTTCAGCGATCCGGTACCCGGTTTTATCTGTGATGCTGCTTCCTTTATCCAATCGGCCTGAAATACCGTCAGCGTGATGTTGTACCTGACGGCAAGCGGCGCGTCTTCCGGACGGACGTAACCGAGAACAAGGATCGGCGCCTCAATTCCCGCATGCCTGAGCGCCAACGCTTCGTCCAGGATGGCTACGCCGAGCGTGGATGCTCCGGCATGAAGTGCTGTGCGGGCAACATCCACAGCTCCATGACCGTAAGCGTTCGCTTTTACAACCGCCATAAAACCAGCCTCCGCCGGCAGTCCTCTGCTGATGGCACGTACGTTATTTTCAATGGCATTCAAATTTACTTCCGCCCATGTATCACGGTAAAACGCATGTCCTTTCCCCAACTTGACTGAATCCTCCTTCTTCGTACACAAAACCGTTCCTTTCATTAACTGTTATCCATTATCTGTCCGTTTCTTTTCTGTGTCAACACTGGGCCTGGCTTCAAAATAAAGAAAGCCCCGGGGCCGCAGCTCCGGGGCTTATCATTGCTATTTTTCTTCTGTTCCGTATACACTTCGTGCCACGCTCAGCATCTCTTCGTCGCTCAAATGCTTGGAGGCGAGGAAGAAGTCCGTGCCCTGATAGGACCAGGAGACGGTCGTGGTGTCACCTTCCCGTGATATAGCTCCGACGGTAAAACCGAGCTCAACAGGTGATCCATCTGAAACATGCACCGGCGTGGAAGCCGTAATAACCTGGCTCTCCTGCTGCACAAGGGTAAATGGCTGCTCTCCGTCGTAAGAGAGAATCACACGCTTGCCGTTGTCCGTGTTCAGCTCGCGTGATTCAGCAAAAGCTGTTCCCTGCGGCGAATACATCGGGAAGAAAACAGTGAAAGCTTCGCTGTCTCTTTCAGCTTCTTCGCTGCCGGAAACTTCTTCGGCACCTTCTTCATCTGCGCCTTCCGGACGATCCGTTTCTTCTGCGCCTTCAGTTGCTTCTGTTCCTTCATCTTTTTCTGTGCTCTCTGTTCCTTCAGCGCCTTCTGTGCTCTCTGTTCCTCCAGCGCCTTCTGTGCTCTCTGTTCCTCCAGCGCCTTCTGTGCTCTCTGTTCCTTCAGCGCCTTCGACCACCTCGTCGGTGTCACCGCTCATCACCGGCACGTCCCCTGTCAGTTGGGCCGCCGTCATGTTCCGGTCCATATCGAAGTCCCCTTCTTCAAAGGCAGTGTTCAGTTCGAAATCACTGAAATTCACTTCCACGAGGGTTTCAAGGTCCACATCCATAATTCTGACCGACGTCGGCGTAAGGGCTTTTTTATCAAGCATAATTTCCTGCTGGTTCAGGTTTTTGTTCGTGTAATTCGTGTTCGTCTGGAACACGTAGTGATCGTCCGTTGCCGTGAACGTGCGCTCAGGATCCATCAGAATGTCGTTGACGAGTGACTCATACAGGTACACCTGGCTGTTGTTTTCCGGCCAGTCGCTCTGGAACCGGAAGCTCTTGTTCAGAGCCGGCGTGAGCACAAACACCCCTTCATCATTTCTAAGGATGATCTGACTCTGGTCGCTTTCCGCGTTGCTCAGGGCCACACGGTAAAACGTCGGCTGCTGATACCACACTTCCACTTCGTACGTCTGCGGTTCCTTGCCGGTCTGCAGTGTCATGGACGCGTTGGCTTTGTAGCCGGTCAGGCCGTCCAGACTTTTGTCGAGTGCTTCAATGACATCTTCCTGACTTTTTTCCCCGCAGGCAGACAGCACCATTGCGAATGCAGCGATCATCAGAAGTGAAACGATCTTTTTCATGTACTCAGCTCCTCTGTGTCTTTTCGACGACAAAGGAGGGATTCGAGTTAAGGGTAACAGGCGGGCACGTGCCGGCTCTCTTTTATCTGAGAGAAGCCAGCGCAAAGGGAAGCTGTTCGATTACGTCGGATGCCGTGATCGATGCTTCGTCCCGCTCATGGATCAGCTGATCTGCTGCCAGGCCGTGAATATAGACGGCATTAAGAACTCCATCAAGGAAGTCGTCCGTCTGCAGGCCGGCTGCCAGAATCATACCGGTCAGCGTATCACCGCTTCCACCTTTTGCAAGCCCCGGGTTTCCCGTCGGATTGACCCACTGTCTGCCGTCGGGCGTCGTCACAATCGTGTACGCACCTTTCAGCACCACAGTCATCTTGTACTCCGAGGCAAACTGCCGCGATAGGCTGAATCGGTTTTTTTCCACGTCTTCAATCGTCTTTCCCGTAAGTCTGGCCATTTCTCCCGGATGCGGGGTAATGACGGTCGGTCCGCCGCGGCCGTCGCGCCAGGCATTGAGCTCTTCGGCCAGGTGATAAAGGCCGTCCGCATCGATCACCACAAGCCCATCGAACCCGCTGAAAATACGGGAAAAAGAAAGCGGATGACTTCTCCCCATTCCTGGTCCTATGGCTGCGCCGTCATACGAGCTCAGGTCAAGGCCGGTTAAGGATTCGGAGATCATCTCTCCCTGGTTTGACTGTAAAGGCAGACAGGTTGCTTCGGTCGCAGTCCCAGTCACAGTTGCAGTAATGCTGGCAGGCAGAGCCGCTGTTACGAGGCCAATGCCTGTTCTAAGTGCTGCCCGTGTAGTGAGACTGACTGCTCCCGGCATCTGTTCTGACCCGCCGATCACCAGTCCTTTTCCGTACGTTCCTTTGTGGCCGTCCGCCTTCCTGTATGGCAGGGACGCCCGAACCTCGTTTTCTGTCCGCACCCGGGACCTGGCTCCGCAAGCCTCAAAGGCTTTACAGGGGATGCCGATATCTGCCGTCGTCCATTCTCCGTAGTATTCCGCATACGGATAAAGAAAGGCCGTTTCCTTTGGCGCTTGGAGAATGATCGTCCGGCAGGCTTTTACTGCCTGCTCAAACGGTTCGTTCTCCTCAGCAGGCAAGCCGCTCGGCAGATCGACGGCAATCACTTCCGCCCGCGAACAGTTAACTTCCTCCACAATCCGGTCATAAGGAGCTTTGAGGGCGCCCTTTACTCCGGTCCCGAGCATCGTATCAATGATGTAGGTGGAAGAGGAAATTGCGCGGTCAAAAATTGCCTGGCTGTCTTCATATTGAAAGAACGTATGACCCGAGCGGATAAAAATGTCCATATGGACCCGCGCGGTGCCCCGGATCTTTTCCAGGGGCGGAATGATCCATACGTCTGTGTCGAAGCCCGCTTCCTTCAGGCGGCGGGCAATCACAAACCCGTCTCCTCCATTATTACCGGCTCCGATCAGGACAGCGATGCTGCTTTCCGGCGTGACGATTGATTCTATCTGAAGATACGCAGCCGTTCCTGCGTTTTCCATCAGGGTGGTTTCGCTGATTCCGACCTGATCCATGGTAAAGCGGTCAATTTGGCGCATGCGTTCGCCTGTTACCACGTACATTCTTCGGTCCCTCCCATCCGCACTAACACTATATGAGGCTGTCCGGGACAATATGCAGACTAGCCGTGACGAGCTGTGCGCGCGTAATTTTATTCGGTTTCCCAGATTACCTGGGCAGCTGCAGCCGTTCCAGTGTGGGTAATGCTAACGTGGAGCATGCCTTCTGTCTTCATGCCGTGCCGGGTCAGGTAAACGGACGGTTTCCCTCTTTCGTCCGAGAGAATTTCCGCATCCTGAAAGGAAAGATCTTTGCCGATGCCGCAGCCGAGTGCTTTGGCAAGGGCTTCTTTTGCGGCAAAGCGTCCGGCGAGATACTCGATTCGCCGAGCTGAGGTGAGCGTTTCAAACCGGTCCAGCTCGCTGGATGTCAGGATCCTGCGGGCGAATGCCGGTTTTCTTTCATATAATTTTCTGATTCGTGCTGTTTCCACGATATCCAGTCCGATTCCTCTAATCATACGTGTCTGACTCCTTTTACAGGCTGTTTTATCCAGTTTACCACGTGAGTTCCAATTTTCCGAAGCCCGGTGCCGTTCATAAGGACGCCTCGGCCGGTCATATGCTACTATAGAAGAAACTCATTTCAAGGTTAAAGGAGTCTGCTCTATGTTTATCCGGCATGAAAGCTTTCAGTCATTTACCCGTCTGTACCCGGTTGTCACCGTTTTAATCGGTATTCATATCGTTCTTTTTTTATGGATGAATCTTCTGCCCGGGCTTGGCGGCCTGTATATCCAGTGGATGGGGGTCGGCTGGAACGCCAGAATATTTGAAGGAGAGTACTGGCGCCTGCTTACGCCGATCTTTCTTCATGTGAGCCTCACTCATATGCTCTTTAATTCGTTCTCCTTGTTTCTGTTCGGCCCGGCACTTGAACAGATGCTCGGCAGGGGCCGTTTTATTGCAGCCTATTTCGCCACCGGTATTCTGGCAAATGTGGCCACACTCTTTATTGTAGGGAACACAACGTACCTTCACCTCGGGGCATCCGGGGCGATCTTCGGTCTGTTCGGTATGTATATGTACATGGTCCTTTACCGGAAAGATCTGATCGACCAGGGCAACCAGCAGGTTGTCATGACCATCCTGATGATTGGTCTGATCATGACGTTTGTGAACCCCAACATTAATATCTGGGCACACATCTTCGGTTTGATCGCAGGGGCGGCCATCAGTCCTGTGATCCTCCATAACGTTAAGAGTTTCAACATGTTCTCAGCCCCCAGACGCCGTCCGCTCGATGACGGGGAAATCGGCTTCGATCCCCAGCGGTGGCAGAAAAAAGCCCGGAGCAAAAAGCGGATCCAGATCGTGCTGTTCACCGTGATCGGCGTGCTCGTCCTGATTGGGCTTGCCGCGAGGTTTCTGTAGGTTCTCAATTTAAATGAATGACGCAGCTGTGGTATGCCCTGACTTGTGAAGAGTCGGGGCATTTTCATATGGAGGCTGTTGGTTTCACTTTAGGGGAGGGGGGTGGAGGCTTAGGGGCTCTTCATTCCCTAACTCTCCCTTTCGTTCGCCCTGATTCATCCAATCCGGTCGTTTCTCTTGACATAAACGTTATTATTTATAATAATTATAATTAAATAAACGATACAAACACACAAAAAAGCACCTGCCCTCCGCAAAGAGATCAGATGCTTTAATTTCAGGTTTTTCTATTCAACGAGTGCTACCAGCTCTGGTGTAATATCAAACGATACGATCGAGCCGATTTCCACGTCCTGTTCGATCGGGGCGTAGATGACCATCGGTTCTTTTGAAAGCATATGATCGGAGTGAAGGCGTACATACAGTTCCTGATACTCGCCGCCGTATGTGACCCGTTCCACTTTCCCGCAGTACTGGCCTTCTTTGGCCAGACGGCAGCCTTCCGGACGGATCGAGAGCTTCACGTTTTCAAGACGCTCTTTCCACTGCTCGGGCAGATCGACTTTCCCGATATGGGTATGAATGCTGCGCTGGTCGTTATCCATCGTCCCGTCAAGGAGGTTCGTTTTACCGACGAACTGGGCAACGAAACAGTTTTTCGGACAGCGGTACATTTCCTTCGGTGCGGCGATCTGCTGAATCACACCTTCGTTCATGACAACAACCCGGTCGGATACAGCGAATGCATCCTTCTGGTCATGTGTGACGATAATCGCCGTTGTATTGGCTTTACGGAGAATATTCGTGACGTCAAACCGCATTTTTTCCCGAAGGCCTGCGTCCAGGTTACTGAACGGCTCATCCATGAGCACCACGTGGGGCTTTGGTGCGAGCGCACGGGCAAGAGCCACACGCTGCTGCTGACCGCCGGAAAGTTCGGTCGGGTAGCGGGTCGCATACTCCTCCAGACCAACGAGTTCGAGCACTTCCTTCGCACGCTTCTTCTTTTCGCGCGTACTCCATTTATTCAGGCCAAACATGACATTTTTCACGATACTCATATGAGGAAACAGCGCGTAGTCCTGAAACACCATGCCGATGCCCCTTTTTTCAGGCGGCAGGGACAGATGATCGCTGAATACTTCCTCTTCGTCAATCGCAATTTCCCCTGTAGACGGCTGTTCGAAGCCGGCAATCATCCGCAGCGTTGTTGTTTTACCGCAGCCGGACGGTCCGAGAAGCGTAATAATTTCACCTTTATTAATGGACAGATCAAGAGAATCGACTGCCGGTTTAAGTGTCTTAGTGAAAAACTTCGTGACATTATTTAACTGAATGAAACCCATACGTTTAACCTCCAGTTCGTTCAGTTGCAAACACAGCCATGTATACGTGCATCCATGCCCCGCAAAAACAGCCTGTGTCTCCACAAGCCGCATAGGTACGGGCTTATTTAGAATCGTTACAAGTTAGTTGAGAATGATTTTCATTATATGT
The DNA here is from genome assembly GCF_003226345.1 of Alteribacter lacisalsi. GTDB lineage: Bacteria > Bacillota > Bacilli > Bacillales > Salisediminibacteriaceae > Alteribacter > Alteribacter lacisalsi. The sequence goes on from NZ_PDOF01000004.1 coordinate 17,931, forward strand.
CTGAATTATAGCACAGCCCTTTTTTCAACGTCAACGAAGGAATGCCTCCAAAAGCAAAGATTTTGAAAACGTTCTCCATCCTCAACCGGCTCCTCCATCCTAGTTTATTGCTCTTCTACCCCTCTCATTCGTGCGATTTCCCTTTTAAACCTATGTCTCTTGGAAAAATCATGCATACTTTCCACCATTCATCGCACGATAAGACAAGGAAGCAACAACACTGATCAGACAGAGGAGCGGTTAATGATGGATGAGGTACTGTTAGCCCGAATGCTGTTCGGCTCATCAATGGCATTCCATATTATTTTCGCAACACTCGGGGTCGGAATCACCCTGATGATCTTTATTGCAGAGATTATCCGAGCTATTAAAAAAGACGATCACTACGGGGTGATGGCGAAACGCTGGACGAAAGGCTTTGCTGTCCTTCTCGGCGTCGCCATCCCATCAGGAACGATCGTCGGCGTAATGCTGTCTCTCCTCTGGCCGGGCTATATGGAGATTGTCGGGAGGGTTATCGCCCTTCCGTTTCAGGTTGAAATTTTTGCCTTTTTCCTTGAGGCCGTCTTTATGTCCATCTACGTTTATGCAGCGGATCGCCTCACCAACACGATGCGGATTATCAGTGTGGGTCTCGTGGCTCTTGGTGCGACCGCAAGCGCGGTGCTAATTACCGATGCCCACGCATGGATGAATACCCCGGCAGGATTTGACGTGGTGGACGGTGCCATCACAAACGTCCGTCCTTGGGACGCCGTCTTCAATCCGAGTGTCGGCGTTACCGTTCTTCACGTTGTGAGCACCGCGTATATGGCCGGTGCATTTGTGATCGGCTCTGTGGCTGCGTTCAAGCTGCTGAAAAAGAATATTTCAAGCAACGAAAAAGCTTATCACCGAAAAGGGCTGATGATTGCCCTGATCGTCGGCGCAACGATGAGTCTGTACACGGCTGTAAACGGCCACGATACGGCAAAAATGCTGTACGAATATCTGCCAGTCAAACTGGCTGCAGCTGAAGGTCTGTTTGAAACCCAGGATAACGCCCCTCTTGCGATTTTCGGTATTCCTGATCCTGAACGGGGCGAGGTTGTAGGTGGAATCGAAATTCCAGGCATGCTCAGCTGGCTTGCTTCCGGCTCAACGGACGGGGTTGTACAGGGTCTGAACGATTTTCCGGAGGAATATTGGCCGCCGCTTTTTGTCCATACCCTGTTTAATGTCATGGTAGGAATCGGCTTCACGCTTCTCGGGCTCTCATTTGCTGCCCTTTTCTGGCGCTACGTGTGGCCAAGGAAGGATTTTCCTAAATGGATTCTTCTGCTGCTTGTCACAGGCGGACCGCTTGCCATGATCGGTATTGAAACAGGCTGGATCTTCAGCTGTACCGGCCGTCAGCCATGGACGATTTACGGTGTGCAGCTGACCGCCGATGCGGCGACCGAATCAGGGAATCTCGGCTTTTTATTCTTCCTATTTGTGACGCTGTATGCAACCCTGCTCGTGCTCACCGCTCTCGTCCTGAAGTTTTATTTCGGACGCAATCCGGTATCTAATGATCTTCAGAAAGCTGACGTCTAGGAGGTGCGCCTGTTATGACCGAACCGTATATTGCTATCACCATCATCTGGGCGTTTCTTTTCATCTATGCGATCGCCGGCTCCATCGACTTCGGTGCCGGTTTCTGGGCGATGTACTATACCCGTAAGGATAACACGGAAGCCTCCGTCATTGCCAACCGGTACCTTTCCCCGTCATGGGAGGTTACGAACGTCTTCCTCGTGCTTCTCGTCGTCGCACTGGTAGGCTTTTTCCCGGGTGCTGCCTCGTACCTTGGCACCCTGATGATCATGCCGTTCAGCCTCGTGCTGATCCTGCTCACGATCAGAGGGACGTTCATGATCTACGCATACTCGTCGAAAAAGTACAGCCGGATGCTGACGATCATTTCCGGTACAACCGGACTGTTCATTCCCGCGTTGCTTGTGGCGACGCTCCCGATTGCCATAGGCGGCTTCATGAGTATCGGAGAAGGACGGGACTATCTTCTTTTTGACCAGATCTTTTCAAGTCCAACGCTCTACACGCACGTAGGCTTCGGTCTGAGTACGGAACTGTTTCTTTCAGCCCTGCTGCTTGCCGACTACTCCCGGGAGGCAAAATCGGAAGCAACATATCTTGTCTACCGCCGGAATGCCCTCTGGCTCGGGCCGGTCACCCTTCTGTTCGCCGTGGCGGCCACGATTACCCTGCTTCCGGAAGCCGGATGGATGGTCGACAATATGGCGAGCGTCTGGTACCTGTTTGCCCTCTCTCTCGTTGCCTTTCTCATCGGCTACGGCGCTATGTTCATGAAGTCCAACAGGGAAAATCTCGGACGGCCCCGACTGGCGGTCATCATGATTGTGATACAGTTCGGGCTGGCCAGTTTCGGCTACGGCTTTTCCCACATGCCGTATATTCTTTATCCGGATCTCACCATTCAGGACGCCTTTACCGATCCAGCCATGTTCCGCTGGCTTCTCGTCGGCTACGGGGTAGGCATGGCACTCCTCATCCCTGCTTTTATCGTATTCTGGCGCCTGTTTATGAAAGACAAGCGCTATCTGCAGGCGGAAAAATAACCAGGTTCTTCAATACCGCTCTGCGGCCTGCTGGCCGCGGGCGGTTTTTTATGGGCGGGGAGTCGGGTGGGGGCCTGGTTGTGAACGTCGGCGTTTATTGTCCTTAGATAAGTCTAATTGTCTTTACATCAAACTTATTATCCTTAGAGAAGATTTATAGTCCTTACACCAGATTCATTGTCTCTAGCACCTTCCCCCTACCTGCCCCTCCGCCCTCTCCCCCTCATAAAAAAAGGCTCTGTTAAAGCTCAATGTTGATATTTCTATCTTTTATTGAAGCGAACGCACGAAATTCCTGCGGGAACAGCGCCGGCTGAAGACCCCGCAGGGTGTTCTCCCCGAGGAGGCTGAAGCGGTGCCCGCGGTAAAGGAGCGCAGAGAGAGGAAATCAACAACAGACTTTAAACAGAGCCTAAAAAAAGAGAAGGTTTCACCTTCCAAATACAGGGTATTGGAAATAAAGTAAATTTTCTTTACCTGCTACATAAAAGTAGAATCAGAACAATAACTTTAAGGAGGCATATTCCTTTGACATACCCAGGGCCGCTTAATATACATTCGGAGATTGGCCGTCTGGAGAGCGTAATCGTCAAGCGCCCCGGATACGAAGTAGAGAATCTTACACCTGATACGTTAAAACATCTGCTTTTTGATGATATTCCATACCTGCCTGCTATTCAGCGGGAGCATGATGAGTTTACAGACCGGCTCCGGAAGCGGGGCACAGAAGTGCTTTATCTGGAAAAACTTCTGGCAGAAGCCCTCGACGATACGATTGTGCGCGAACAGTTTCTTGATCAGATGATCAGGGAGAGCCAGTCCAACATTCAATGCTCAAGCCAGACGCTGAAAGAATATCTTCGCTCTTTTGCCACGGAGGACTTCGTCGCAAAGGTCATGGGCGGCGTGCGCAAGTCGGAAATCGGCCCTGACCGGAAAACAAACCTGTACGAAATGATGGAAGATCATCATCCCTTTTACCTCGATCCCATGCCGAACCTTTATTTCACCAGGGATCCTTCCTGCGTAATCGGGACGGGAATCTCCATTAATACGATGGCTGAAGATGCTCGGAAACGGGAGTCTGTGTTTATGGACTATATCATCCGCTATCACCCGAGATTCAGAGATACAGACGTGCCAAGGTGGTACGACCGTTCTTCACACTTCCCCCTTGAAGGCGGCGATCAGCTCATCTTAAATGAACAGACGGTGGCTGTCGGAGTCAGTGCCCGCACCACACCACAGGCCATAGAGGAAATGGCACGCAATCTATTTGCCGGCAACCCATCCTTTACACAGGTGGTCGCAGTTGAGATCCCGAAATCCCGGGCATTTATGCATCTGGATACGGTGTTCACGATGGTGGACCGTGATCAGTTCTCTATTCACCCGGCCATTCATGGACCTGGCGGCGAAATGCGGATCTATATCATCCGCCCGGGCATGGAAAATGGAAAAGTGGAAATTGAAGAGCGGACCCACATTCTCGACACGCTTAAGGAAGTGCTCGGCCTTTCCGAAGTGGGACTAATTGAGTGCGGAGGTGGTGACGAAATTGCCGCAGCCCGGGAGCAGTGGAATGACGGCTCCAACACCCTGGCAATCTCACCAGGTGTCGTCGTCACTTATGACCGCAACTATGTTTCCAACCAGTGTCTCCGCGAGGCCGGCATTGAAGTAATAGAAATCCCCAGTTCAGAACTGTCACGGGGACGGGGCGGCCCACGCTGTATGAGCATGCCGCTCGTGCGTGCGGAGGTAAGATAAATCCCGCCTTTTGCTGCTTTTCCGCTGCAAGGTCAAGGCCTCAATTGATAAAAAGCCAACCACCCTCAGCCAACCTTCAATCGAGCACGCCAAAAAAACCGGGCGGCCTCCCATAAAGAGGAGCCGCCCGGCAAAAAAACTATTCATATTGTATATTATAGAAGTTTCTCGCCAAACAGAGAGCCGATCAGGCCAACCGCTGCTTCAGCTGTCTGATTTTTATCGTCAAGGATCGGGTTCACTTCTACGAACTCCGCACTTGTGATGATGTTACGCTCTGCAAGCATTTCCATCGCCAGGTGGGTTTCACGGTAGCTTGTCCCGCCGATAACCGGTGTACCGACACCAGGAGCATCGTGAGGATCAAGGGCGTCAAGATCGAGACTCAAGTGAACGCTGTCTGTGTTTTTGGACACATGGGCAATTGCCTCTTCCATCACCTTTGTCATTCCCATCCGGTCAATTTCGTGCATCGTAAAAACTTTAATTCCTTTTTCACGAATCAGCTCACGCTCCCCCTCATCCAGAGAACGGGCACCTACAAGGACTAGGTTTTCCGGCTTGATTTTCGGCGCATAGCTGCCGATTTCCGTCAATGACGGGTGGCCGATACCGAGGCTGACCGCAAGCGGCATGCCATGAATGTTACCGGACGGCGACGTATCGCCTGTGTTCAGGTCTCCGTGAGCGTCATACCAGATCACGCCCAGGTTGTCTGACTTGTTTGCCACCCCTGCAAGCGTCCCGATTGCAATACTATGATCGCCTCCAAGAATTAGCGGGAATTCACCGTCTCCAATCGACTTTGTAATTGTGTCGGATAGCGCCTGGTTCGCTTTTACCACTTCATTCAGATCCTTAAGGTTCCCCTCATCCACTACATCAAACTTGTCCGGCCGGCCGATCTCGATGTCACCGCGGTCGTGCACTTCATATCCGATTTTCTCAAGCCGCTCCACAACACCTGCATACCGGATCGCACTTGGTCCCATATCCACGCCACGTCTGCGCTGGCCAAGGTCCATCGGCACGCCGATAATTGAAATTCGTTTATTGTTCATATGACTCTGCACCTCACCTTTTTTGCTTTACATTAAGTATGTTACGAACTTTTCCCCTTAAAAAAACGATCATTCTGCTGCTCAGGAAAATGATCGTTCTTTATTACACCTTATATAGTATTACGAAAGTTCATACCTTCACGCAAACAGGATAAAGCGGGAAATAGACGGATCGCACCGCGCAGGAGCAGTCTATCTTGCTGAGCATGCGCAATCCGCCTGTATACCGCCGGATCCACCTGTTTGCTCCGGTTTGTGTAAGGGTTAATCGAGTATATTCTTCCATTAGTTTCGCAAAGCTCCGCTTACCGCCGCGAATTTCCAAGGGTATTATTTCGAGAAAAATCCCCGGAGAGCGAACGTCACGTTCTGAGGACGCTCGGCCAGCCGGCGCATAAAGTACCCGTACCAGTCCTCGCCGAACGGAATGTACACCCGCATCTTGTACCCTTCCGCCGCAATCTCCTTCTGAAGCTCAGAGCGGAAACCGTACAGCATCTGAAACTCAAACTGGTCTCTCGGTATATTATTCTCCTCGGCAAACTTTTTAACCTCGGCAATAATATTATGGTCGTGTGTTGCCACAGCCGCATAGCTGCCGCTCAGGAGGTGCGTCTTAATAATATTCATATAATTGCGGTCAATATCCTCGGTGCGCTGATGCGCAACCGTCGGTGACTCCTTATAGGCACCCTTGATCAGCCGCAGATTCACACCCTCAAGACTGCGCACATCTTTCTCGGCACGGAAAAGGTAGGCCTGAATGGCAGTTCCCACGTTATCATACTGCTTCCGGAGATCCGCCAGAAGGTCCAAAGTCGGCTGGAGGTGCGTATAATCCTCCATATCAATCCGGACAAAGTTATTGAACTTCTTCGCCGTTTCCAGAATTCTGACCATATTGTCACGGCACAGATTCACATCCACATCCAGTCCGAGCTGCGTAAGCTTAAGAGACAAGTTACAATTCACACCAGCCTCGTCCATCGCCTCGAGCGTACGGATACAATAATCCGCAGACTCAATCGCCTCTTCCCGGTTATATACAAACTCCCCAAGATGATCGACCGTACACACCAGCCCATCCTCGTTCAGTTTGGCCGCCGTTTCCATCGCCTCTCGGATCGATTCCCCGGCAATCACCTGCTTGGCACCAAGTTTCGGCCCCCACTTCGTTGCTCTGTTCTTAATAAACTGATTCTGTGAAAGAAACAGGAAGAAATTTCGTGTGATCATTTCCATTCTTGAACCTCCTTACCCTGCACGCTGTGCGCGCCTCGTTGTAATATCATATTGGCCGACCGCCCGATCAAACACGGCAGACGCCTGTGATGCCAATTATACCTCTACTCTTTCTTTTCACCTTTTCGGCTCAATCGAAACCCTTGCCGTAAGCGTTTACTTCCCTTTGTTAAAAAGGAGGAGGAAGAGATCAGTTCCTCCCCCCGGTGCACTGCTGTTTTCTTCAGAATGCCGCTGCCTCCGCGGCGGCCGGACCCGGCTTACGCCGAACGGCCGCACGCTCCGGTCAGGTTTACTATGCAGAAAGAACCTTCCTGATCCGCTCCAGCGCCCACTCAAGATCCTCTTCTGAGATCACCAGCGGCGGTGCAAACCGAATTACGTTCTCATGAGTTTCTTTACAGAGAAGACCAAGTTCCTTCAGTTCCTCGCAGTAAGATCGGGCTGGTTCAGTCAGTTCAACACCGATAAACAGTCCTTTCCCGCGCACTTCCCTGATTTTTGGGTTATCAATTTTCTTAAGCTCGCCCATAAAGTAGTTACCGAGTTTCAGTGAACGTTCCACCAGATTCTCTTCCTCGATTACTTCAAGAGATGCAACAGATACGGCACTTGCGAGCGGGTTTCCGCCGAAAGTGGAGCCGTGGGAGCCCGGCTCGAATACGCCGAGAACATCATCGTTGGCTGCTACCACACTGATAGGCATCACGCCGCCGCCAAGAGCTTTACCGAGAATGTACATGTCCGGTTCTACGTTCTCCCAGTCACAGGCGAACATTTTCCCGGTACGGGCAAGTCCTGCCTGGATTTCGTCGGCAACGTAAAGAACGTTGTTTTCCTTACAGATGTCGTACGCTTCTTTCAGGAAGCCTTCCGGCGGGATGTTGATGCCGGCTTCGCCCTGAATCGGTTCGAAAATAAACGCTGCCGTATTCGGGGTAATCGCTTCTTTCAGGGCCTGAGCATCGCCGTAAGGAATTACTTTAATGCCCGGAAGCATCGGACCGAAATCCGCTTTGTACTCATCGTTTGAAGAAAGGGAAACGGCAGTCATCGTACGGCCGTGGAAGTTTTCCTCGCACACGATAATTTCAGCCTGGTTCGATTCGACGCCTTTAACGCGGTAAGCCCAGCGGCGAACCGCTTTCACAGCTGTTTCCACAGCTTCGGCACCTGTGTTCATCGGCAGAATCATGTTTTTCTTCGTCAGGGATGTAACTTTTTCATAAAAACGGCCGAGCTGGTCGTTATGAAAGGCACGAGACGTGAGCGTGATCTGATCGGCCTGGTCTTTGAGTGCCTGAATGATTTTCGGGTGACGGTGCCCCTGGTTGAGAGCCGAGTAGGCACTCAGCATATCGATATAGCGGTTGCCTTCCGGATCTTCCACCCAGACACCTTCCGCTTTTGAGATCACAATCGGCAGCGGATGGTAGTTGCGTGCGCCGTACTTTTCCGTCAAACCGATAATTTCCTGTGTTTTACCCATTCGAATACCTCCTCTATAGCCTAAAAGGGGGGTGTCCCGGAAAAAAACAGATTTTCTGGACACCCCGGCCTTCCTTATTGATCTGAGGCTGATTGAGAGTCAGATCGCCTGCACTGCGGACAGGCCGGACGTTCCATCCGCCGCACCGTTATGCTTTTGCTTCTCTTTCTCTCGTTTCAGCATTCGTTCATCTAAAAAGTGTACTTCGCTTCACGACTTCCGATCGCTTTCCTCGGTGATGGCGGTGAGCCTCCAGGCTTCGCCTGTGGGGTCTCACTTTGCCCCTATTGCCGCAGGAGTCTCACTGCAGGTGTGAAGCTTCTCAGTATAAGTGCGCTACAGGCGGACGCTGGGCAATGCTTCAGCCTCCTTGGGAAAATCATCCTGCGGGGTCTTCAGCTATTGCTTTTCCCGCTGGAGTCGCCGCCTTCCGCTTCCTTATTTATCATGATTAATTAAAACTGGTCTGTAACTGTCTTCGGCTGCAGGAAGTGAAGCAGATAGTCTGGTCCGCCCGCTTTGGAGTCGGTTCCGGACATGTTGAATCCGCCAAACGGCTGGTAGCCTACGATAGCAGCAGTACAGCCGCGGTTAAAGTAAAGGTTTCCGACATGGAAGTCCTCACGAGCCTGCTCAAGGCGGGCGCGGTTGTTGGAAATGACGGCACCTGTAAGACCGTAGTCCGTGTTGTTGGCAATTTCAAGCGCATGGTCGAAGTCTTTAGCTTTTGTAAACGCCACTACAGGTCCGAAGATTTCTTCCTGCATCAGGCGTGCTTTCGGATCGACGTCTGCAACAATAGTTGGCTGAACGAAGTATCCTTCAGAAGCGTCCCCTTCGCCGCCAGTCATGAGGCGTCCTTCTTCTTTACCGATTTCAACGTACTTCATTACTTTGTCAAAGGCAGCTTTATCGTTTACAGGACCCATGAAGTTTGAGTTGTCGTTGAATGTGGCACCGACAGTAAGCTCTTTCGTTTTTTCAACAGAGCGCTCAAGCACTTCGTCGTAAACATCTTCATGAATGACCGCACGGGAACAGGCAGAACATTTCTGTCCTGAGAAACCGAAAGCGGACATAACAATGGCTTCTGCAGCAAGCTCAAGATCAGAGTCTTTGTCCACTACGATTGTATCTTTACCGCCCATTTCAGCGATAACGCGCTTCAGCCACTTCTGGCCTTCCTGTACTTTTGCTGCACGCTCGTAAATGCGTACTCCAACGTCACGGGAGCCTGTGAAGTTCACAAAGCGTGTGCGCGGATGATCTACCAGGAAGTCACCGATTTCAGAGCCGCTGCCCGGAATGTAGTTTACTACTCCAGCAGGCATGCCCGCTTCTTCGAGCACTTCCATAAATTTATATGCAATGACCGGAGTGGTACTTGCCGGTTTGAGAAGAATCGTGTTACCTGCCACCATTGGGCCGACTACTGTTCCTGCCATGATCGCGAATGCGAAGTTCCATGGGGAAATTGTGACACCAACGCCCAGCGGGATATATCTGAACTGGTTGTCTTCGATATCACGGGAGTTGATTGGCATACCGTCCTTCAGGCGAAGAATCTGGCGTGCATAATACTCGAGGAAGTCAATCGCTTCAGCTGTATCAGCATCTGCTTCCTTCCATGGCTTCCCGGCTTCGTACACAAGGTAAGCTGAAAATTCATGCTTACGTCGGCGAATCATAGCCGATGCACGGAACAGCACATTGGCGCGGGATTCGACTTTCCATTTTTTCCATGTTTCAAAGGTTTCGTCTGCAATCCGGTGTGCTTTTTCAGCATGCTCACGAGTTGCTTTTGAAACGTATCCGACAACTTCCTTGTGGTTGGCCGGGTTTTCGGAAACGAATTTGTCATCTGTCATGACGCGCTCGCCGCCAATAATTAACGGATATTCCTTGCCAAGTTCACCGCTGACAAGCTTCAGTGCTGCTTCCATCTCCTTGCGGTTTTCCTCAACTGTGAAATCCGTGAATGGTTCGTGTGTGTATGGTACTACCATGGATCAATCCACTCCTTTTAAAAAAGATTCAAACCTTTTAGGTTACGTTTAATTATAGTTGCAAGATTCGTGCCAAAACGAAAACCCTTACATGACTGACTGTTCAGTCTCCCAAAGCGCAAAATTATGTTGCACTGACAAAATATTTTGCACTTTTTGCGCAAAATGTGTTTGCGCTCTTAAAAGAGGGAAAGGTAAAATAAACATAGAAGTTTCGACGGAGAACGGAGGAATGAACGTGGCGGCAAAAGAGCGGATGCTACCTAAACTCGATCACATTTACCATCAGCTGCTCGATGCAGTGGATGCAGGTATACATATCGTGGACCATGAAGGTGTGTCCATCGTGTACAACCGGAAGATGAGTGAAATTGAAGATATGGACAAAGTCGACGTGATGCACAGAAAGATTATGGACATCTTTATGTTTGCAGGCGAAGAGGAAAGCCGGCTCATGCAGGCGCTTCGCAACGGGGATGTCCGGAAAAACGCGAAGCAGACATATTTCAATTATAAAGGTCAGGAAATTACGACGATTAACGATACGTTCCCCCTCCGCAGCGAAGGGGGCGACATTATCGGCGCCGTTGAAATCGCGAAGGATATTACCCGGCTGGAGCGGCTTACGCGCGAGAGCGCCCGTGAAAAACCGGATGCAAAGTATACGTTCGATCAGATCATCGGCCGGAGCGCCCCGTTTCTTGAAGTCATCGACAATGCGAAGCGGGCGACACGGACTACCTCCTCCGTCCTTATTACCGGTGAGACGGGAACTGGTAAAGAACTGTTTGCCCAGAGTATCCATAATGGCAGCGAGCGTTCTTCGAAACCATTTATAAGCCAGAACTGCGCAGCGCTTCCCGATACGCTCATTGAAAGCATTCTTTTCGGTACCGTTAAAGGGGCATTTACCGGAGCCTCTGAGCATCCGGGCCTGTTTGAGCAGGCTGACGGGGGCACGCTCATGCTGGATGAGATCAACTCTCTCAGCGCCCCCCTTCAGGCGAAACTGCTGCGGGCGATACAGGAAAAGACGATACGCCGGATCGGCGATACGAAAGACAGATCGGTGGATGTGCGGATTCTCGCCACGGTGAACGAGGACCCCCTCATTTCCATGGATAAAAACGACCTTCGGGAGGACCTATACTACCGGCTCAGCGTCGTCTCGATTGTCATTCCCCCGCTTCGAAAGCGGAAGGATGACCTGCCGAGACTTGTTGAACATTTTGTTGCCAAGTACAATCACCGCTTCCAGCTCGCTGTTCCCGGTGTTTCCCAAGGTGTGATGGAACTGTTCACCGAGTACGACTGGCCGGGAAATGTCCGTGAGCTCGAGCATATGGTTGAAGGCGCGATGAACCTGATTTCCTACGATGAGGAAATTGATTATTCACACCTTCCGCCCCATGTACGTCATAAATTCCCTCTGTACGCGACCTATTCCTTCACCCCTCCGGCTCCAGCAACGGGCCCGGTCCATGGTGAGAAAAGGCCAAATCGCACGCTTCAGTCATTTATGGAGGAAGCTGAGCGCGTGTATATTGAACAGATACTCGACCAGTGCGAGCACAATGTGACCCAGGCAGCCAAGGAACTGGGCATCAGCCGCCAAAGTCTGCAGTACCGGCTGAAGAAGTACGAGATAAAAAAGAACATCTAGACGAAAAACCGCCGCACCTGGAGATGATCGCTCAAATTCCAGGGCGGCGGTTTTTCATTAAAGGTTTTAGCTTAGCCTTTAAGGGTCTTAGGTTAGCTTTTAGGGGTTTTAGCTTAGCCTTTAGAGCTCTTACCTTAGCCTTTAGAGGTTTTAGCTTAACCTTTATAGCTCTTAACAGCAATCCCCCTCCTTTTACTCATTCCCCGCGGCAAACTGCTGGGTCGCAAGACGGCGGTACAATGTGTTCGTCTCCAGCAGCTCGCTGTGTGTGCCCATCCCGGTGACCCGGCCCTTTTCCATCACCACAATCTGATCGGCACCGAGCACCGTTGCAAGCCGGTGAGCGATGACGATGGTGGTCCGTCCTTCCATGACGTTATCAAGGGCCTCCTGGATCTTCCGTTCCGATTCGCTGTCAAGACTTGAGGTTGCCTCATCGAGCATCAGAATGGACGGGTTTCTAAGGATCGCTCGTGCAATCGCAACCCGCTGGCGCTGTCCACCGCTAAGCTTAATCCCGCGCTCTCCCACTTCCGTATCGTAGGCGTCAGGCAGTTCGCTCACAAATTCATGTACATTTGCAAGCCGGCCGGCTGATTCAAGTTCCTCATCTTTTACTTCCCTGTTGACCCCATAAGTGATATTTTCCCGGATGGAGCCGGCCATCAACGGGCTCTCCTGTGATACGTAACCGATCTGCTGCCGCCAGTCCCTGAGGTGAATAGAACGGACCGGGATGCCTCCCAGGGTAAACTCTCCTTCTGATGGCTCATAAAAGCGTTCAATCAGTGAAAACAGGGTTGTTTTGCCGCTTCCGCTCGGTCCGACAATGGCGGTAACCCGTTTTGCAGGCACGGTGAAATTCACACCCTTGAGGACAGGCTCTCCCTTTTCATAGCGGAAGGACACATCGCGAGCTGTAAGATCTCCGCGTCCGCTTTCGGATGGTCTTTCCCTGTCGTACTGTTCTTCATCCATGTCATAAAGGGTATTAATTCGTTCCGTAGCGCCCATTGCTTTCTGAACTTCAGCAAAAAAGGAAGCAAAGCGGCTTACAGGCACGATAATCATGAACAGATACAGAATAAATGCTACGAGCTGACCTGCGCTGATCGCCCCGGCTGCCACCCGGACACCACCGTAGCCGATGATGAAGACGAGTACACCCATCATCGCGAGGGAAATAAGCGGGTTGAGAACCGCAAATACCCGCGCTTCCTTAAGGCCGAAGCGGAAAAGGCCGTTTACCCGGTCATTTCCCGAGGCTGTTTCACGCTCCTCTGCACTGTATGCTTTTACGAGCCGGATTTCCGACAGCACTTGCGTAAGCACGGTTGTAAAACTGGCCATTTCCTTCTGAATCGATTTCGACACCCTGTACATTTTCCGGCCGAGTGGAATGATGATAAACAGCATAACCGGGACAACCGACAGCATAACGAGCGTCATCTGCCAGTCAAGCACGAGGAGGATCGCCACGGCCCCCACAATTGAAATCACGCCCGTGACAGCCGTAACGAGATGGCGGGTAATCAGGCCTTTCACGATGTTTGTATCGTTTGTGATCCGACTGATCGTCTCTCCTGTCCGGTTGGCATCGTAATAGGCGACAGGCAGGCGGAGCATCCGCTTCCACAGCTTGATTCTCAGTTCCCTTACGACATGTTCTCCCACATAAGTGAGCAGGTAAATGGAGAATCCAGTCGCAACGGCCTGCATGACAAACAGTCCTATAAACAGGAAAATAACACTGGTATCAAGGGCAGCGTCGGCAAGCTGATCGACCACAGTCTGCGTAAACAGTGGAATAACAAGACCCACACCGGTTTCGATCAGGCTCAGAAGGACCGCAAGAAATACGATCCATTTTGGCGGTTTTGTGTTTTTCACCATTTCCCAGAATGCGCGGAATGTCACTTTATCAGAATCGTTTCTATCTGTGTCGTTTTTCAGGGTCATGCCATTTCACATCCAATCGACATCATCATTTCCCGGGAAACACTCTTCGACGATGTGCAAAAGAGGCTGTCGTTCCTGGGTGGAACCGGGGGAATTTCCCGAATTGAATACGGGAAAATCAAACATTCGTCAGTTGTTTTCCCAGTATAGCAGGATTTTACAGCCAAAGTGAATTCCCGGCACTTTTCTCCAGCATAAATAACCCCTGACAGCCTATTCGCTGTCAGGGGTTAAATTCAATTAGTACATGACGTTGAACAACGGCTCCGGCCTTACCGGTTTGCCGATCACAACGACATTCGCATCGCCTTCGCCCCGGACTTCTTCTGCACCTTCTCCGTCAAAAATGACGAATTCCAGGTCAAAATCTGAAGCCGTGTAGATGATCGCACGAAGCATTCTGTACTGATCGACGTTTTCTTCTTCAAATGTGAGAGATTCATCGAAAGATACGGTTGCTCCACTGTCGTGAAGCTCTACTTCCTCGATCACTCCGTTGCCGTCATCTGGTTCTGCGGAAGGGAATGGTGTACGGAAAGAGGATTCTCCGCCTTCATCTTCATAGGAAGCCATCCATTCCAGAGCCTCTTCAAAGCTTTCAGCTGATTCATCGGAAGATGGTAATTGTGATGCGTGAACGAACAGTGTATCGTCTCCCGTATCAAACAGAAGGTATCCGTTCAGATTTGATTCTTCGCGTACGTGCCATTCAGACCCGTATTGGCCGAAGTCGAACGCTTCGCCCTCTCCTATTACAACTTCGATCCGGTCGTAGCCGAGAGAAGCAAACACTTCATCTAAAGCCTGACGGTACTGAATGGATTCATAGGAAGAAAGGCCAAGATAACGTTCTTCGTCCGTTTCGTCAAATGTCAGCTCGACGCTTCCATTCTCAGATAAAGCAATGCCGGTGAGTCCCGGGAGAACAAACCGGTTCTCATCTTCTTCTGAAGTGAGCTTTTCAAGAAGCCGTTCCTCGACCTCGTCTTCGGAATCGACTGTCTCATGTCTGAGGGCAATAACAGGCTCTTCATTGGCTGCTGTATACACGTAAGGGACCGGCACGGTAACCTGACTGTTCTCCGAATCAATCGACTCAAGTTCGGCTGTACGGATTTCTTCCTCAGTCCCATTTTCATCTTCGCCGTTTTCATCACCATTGCCACCGTTCCCGTTGCCGTTGTCGTCGGAAGCAACAGATTCATCTGTTTCCTCTTCTTCGTTTTCAGCGACCTCGACGCCGTTTTCTCCGTTGCCGTTTTCGTCATCCGAAGCAGTATAGGAATCGGCATCCTGTCCTCCTCCAGACTCTTCAGTTGTTTCCACTCCGCTGTCCTCTGCCATATCACCTGCCGGCGTTGACGCGGCATCATCGCCTGACGTGCTCTCCTCTGAAGAATCCAGGGTGAGCATCTGATCGCCATTGTTATTGGACAAGAGCGACGGAACGATGAGGACAATCAGGAACAGCGCGGCGGCGCTGGCCATTGCCGGATACAGCCATGGTGGTTTCTGCTTTTTCCTGCTTCTCAGCTGCGGCGGTTCTTCCTTGGCACGTTCTTCGATTTTAGCAAACAGGTCCTCTTTGGACTGCCTGTCTTTTATGGGAGGGAGGTCATGCAGTGTGTCCTCTATTTCACGTTCATCCCACTTTTTGGTCATCCTCTTCCCTCCTTTTCTGCCATTTCTGTTTCTGATCCAAGATGTTTTTTCAGCGTTTTTACCGCCCGGTGCTGCGTAGTTTTAACTTTACTTTCGGTCCAGTCGAGAACCGCAGCTGTCTCCTGAATCGACATTGACTGGATATAGCGTAGAATCAGCACTTGCTTCTGGTCGTCTGTACATTTTTCCATCATTCGGTACACGTGCTGAACATCGTCATTCTGTTCGACGATTTCGTCAGGGAGCGGTGAAGGATCTCTCATCTCAAACGCCCTCTCTGACAATTCGTACTGCTTTCCGAGCCATTTCCGTTTTTTTCGGTTCTGGCTTCGCATCCAGTCGATGGCGACATGCTTGGCAATGGAGTAGAGCCAGGTTTTCTCAGAGCTCTTCCCTTCAAAGCCTTTATATGAATGAAGTACTTTAATGTACACTTCCTGCACTAACTCTTCCGCTGTTTCACGGTTTCTTACCATATAAAACAGGTACTGGAACAGGGCCTGATGATAAGTTTCATACAGGCGTTCGAACTCCTCCCGCACAGTTTTCCCTCCCTGTCATTTAGATTTGTCGAGATCCGACTTGAATAGTTACATGATTTTTGACAATCCATATAATAATAATTTCTGATAAATGTCATTACTGCGTTGTAAATACCCAGACCCAGTAAAGAGATCCGCCGATAAAACCTAGAATAATGAGTAATACAGCCAATTTTATATTCTGTCTGCGCACGTGTCCTTCCCCTTCCGCCATAATCTGTCCGTTTATTATATCAGACGCACTCAACTGAATAACAGCTTAACACAGAGCAGCTGTAACAGGTGTTACCATTTCCTGAACAGTAAAAGAAGACCGTCCCCCGAAGGGATGGTCTTCTATCATCATGCCAGATCTTTTCTGATTTTTACAGCCAGACCGGGCTCGTCTGTCATCACGGCGGTCACGCCATTTTCCATAAAATAACCAAGCCACTGCGGGTCGTTAACAGTGTAAAGACGAAGGGCGAGGCCTCTGCCGAGTATCCTGGCTGCCATTTTTTCATCCACCATCGGATAATAAAGGTGGAGACCTTTAAACTTGTGGCCGAGTGCGTAATCCTCCGCGTCGATCAGACTTCCTCCGATCAGGGCCGCGCGCTCGGTCTGAGGATCGAGTCTTGCCAGCATTTCCATTGCCAGATGATCAAAGCTTGAATAGATTACCTGGCCGGACATTCCCGTCTGCCTGACGAGTCTCGCAACGGCGAGTGCAAGTTCATCCCTGTCCCAGGCCGGGCATTTCAGTTCAATATTAAGCCTAAGCGACGTCGGCCGAATCCACTCCAGCACCTCCTGGAGCGAAGGCACCCTCTCCGTTGAAAAGGACGAACCGAACCATGCTCCGGCGGAATACTGACGGATCATGGACAGGGTCTGTTCACGAACGAGACCGGTTCCTTCTGTAGTTCTTTCGAGCGTATGATCATGAATGACAGCCACCTGCCCATCTGCTGTGAGCTGCACGTCCAGTTCAATCCCGTCTGCCCCATCAGCCAGTGCTGCTCGAAAAGCAGCCAATGTATTTTCCGGACAGCGGGATGATGAACCCCGGTGGGCAAAAACATCCGATTGCTTCTTATTCATCTGCCCGTGCTCCTTTCGCTTTTTACTATATCTATTCTTCCTCTCTTCTCGTCTACCTCCATTTCTGTAGAACTTTCCTAGTTATTCATTAGCGAAAAACAGGTCCTTCGACACCGAACCCCCTCTTTCGACTCAAATTCAATGAAAATACTGCTAATGATGTAACGTTTTTCTTCTCCAGGCGTCTAACACGGAAACAATACAGAAAATAATTTTACGAAAGAAGGGGTCAAAATGAAAAAAGCAAAGTGGTTATTTGTTACGTTAAGCACTGCTCTTGTTTTGTCAGCATGCGGACAAGGCACGGACAGCGAAGAGGACGCTTCTGCCTCAGCGGAAGAAGCGGAAACTCAGGAAGAAACCGAAGACGACAGTGACGAAGAAGAGGCTGATGCGGACGAAGTGGAAGAAGCGGAAACGGACGATGAGCCTGTCAATGATGAAGAGGAAGAAGTAGAGGATGAGACAGCAGTAGATGATAAAACAGAAGAAGCTGAGGAAACGGAGGAATCCGACGAGAGTACAGAAGGTGAAGGTGCTGACAGCAGCGAAGGCGAAGGATCGGATGGCAGTGAAGGTGAAGAAGCAGTTGTTCTTGAAGGCGTCGACTATTACTTCAGTGACGATCAGATGATGGCCACCTACCGCGTGTCAACAGATCATACTGTCTCCCATGACGAAGAGGGAGCCAGAGAAGTGGTGCAAACGTGGGTGGATGGACCGGATCAGGGCGGACTTTACGGCCTGTTTGACGGATCTGACGTAACCGTTCAGTCTGTAACTTTTGACGGACAGACTGCCTATGTCTCTTTTTCAGCTGATATTTGGGAGCTGAATCTCGGCTCTTCCGGGGAACTGATGCTTTCTGAACAGCTGGCCATGCTCATGAGCCAGTTTGGATTCGATCAGACGCAGCTGCTTGTGGACGGCGAGGTGCCGGATTACTTTCACGGGCACCTGGATGTGAGCGAACCGTTTACTGCAGGCGATGCTTCCGATTATCAGGACTTCCAGTAGCATATTGAAATGCGCCGCGCTTCCAGTCCGGGAGCGCGGCTTATTCATGTAAACGGATGTGGTTTCATCTATAATAGAAACAGACTGAAACTGGAAAGGACGATTTTTATGCTCACCAGCACGCATCAGACTGTTATGCACAGCTATCCCGGGCTCGTTGCCCTCGTCACCGCCAAGTCGGGGGATACACAGAACATTATGGCTGCCGGATGGCATTCCTATATTTCCTTTACCCCTCCGATATACGGGGTTGCCGTTGCTGAGGAACGTTTTACCCATCACCTGATCAAAGCGTCAGGCAGTTTTGCCATTAATTTTGTCCCTGCAGAGTATGCCCGCTACATAGACGGTGCAGGTAAAGAAACGGGTGCAGACGGGGACAAATTCAAGCGTCTCGGCATCAGTTGGAAAAAAGGCGAAACGATCGATGCGCCGATCCTGACCGAGGCCTACGTTGCCTACGAGTGCAAAGTGATGGACATCAACCGCTACGGCGATCACGACTGGATCGTCGGCGAGATGACCCGCTTCCACCGGGATGAAGATGTTTTCGGGCCTGACCGGCTTCCGGACTTTGAAAAAGTGAATCTGCCTCTTTACCTCGGCCGCTCCAAGTACCTTGTGGCTGACCGCCATACCTCTGTAGTGGAGATGCCATATAAGCGGGAAAAGTAAAATAAGCTGACCTATAGAAGGGATTACCTTCCCTTTCAGGTCAGCTTGTTTTAAATTGTTACCTCGAAAATGATTAGCGGCAGCTTCGCTTCGCCCCGTCCGTTCGCTTTTCGCGGCGATGCCGGCAAGCCTCCATTGCCGCAGGAGTCTCACTGCCGTCGTGAGTCTCCGCATGTAACCAAATCCCTTTTCATTCGCCAGGGTCAGAATGTTTTTTGATGAATGATTTATATTGAAAAGATTGTTTTATATTACGCTGCAGGCGGACGCTTTCCGCTCCATAAATAAGTCTTCGAAAAGCTACTGGCTGAGCCGTAGATTCATTGTTTAATTGTTAATCTCTCATTTACCTTTTTTCGTCTTCAGCAGCCGCAGGCTGTTTAATGTTACAAGAAGTGTCGCTCCGATATCGGCAAATATAGCGATCCAGAGTGTCAGCAGTCCGAACGGGACGAGAAGAAGGGCGATCGCTTTAAGAGCCAGTGAAAATACGATATTCTGCTTGATTACAGCCATCGTTTTTCTGCTCAGACGGATCGTGTACGGCACTTTTTCAAGATCGTCCCCCATCAGGGAAATGTCCGCTGTTTCAAGCGCCACGTCGGTTCCGGAAAGTCCCATGGCAACCGAAGTATCTGCTGCGGCAAGAGCCGGGGCATCGTTCATCCCATCACCGGCCATGCCGGTCACATAACCCTGTTTTTTAAGGTCCGAGATGACGATCAGTTTATCCTCCGGAAGCAGGCGTGCTCTTACATCCTCAATACCCGCCTTTTCCCCGATCGCTCGTGCCGTCTCCGGATGGTCGCCTGTGAGCATCACAATTTTACGTATGCCAAGGGCCGTCAGTTCCCTCACGGCATCTGCTGCCCCCGGCTTCACTTCGTCGCGGAGCGCCAGAATTCCTGACAATCCGGAATCCGTCCCCACCAGCACAACGGTTTTCCCCTCCTGCTGCAGCCTGTGTATAATCTTTCGTGCCGCTTCAGAAAGAAGTTCGGGAGCGTGCTCCTCTACATAAATGTCACTGGCAGCAAAACACCGTTCTCCGTCTACAGCTCCCCGTACACCGGCGCCTGTCAGTGTTTCAAAATCCTCTGCATCACCAGCGACCGTCTGTTCTTTTTCAAAAAAGGAAGCAATGGCCTTCGCCAGAGGGTGGTTCGCATGACGTTCCAGACTGAATGCTGTCCTGGCAAGCCGTGCGTAATCGATTCCTTCTGCAGGGATCACATCAGTCACTTCCGGTGTTCCCCTGGTCAGTGTACCGGTCTTATCAAAGGCAAAAGCCGTGAGTCTGCCGGCCTGCTCCATATGAACACCGCCTTTGATCAGCACTCCCTGCCTGGCACTGTGCCCGATCGCTGTAACAATCGCAACCGGGGTGGAAATGACGAGGGCACACGGACAGCCGACAACGAGTGTGGCAAGACCAAGATAAACCCACTCATTCCACGGAAGACCGAAAAAGAGAGGCGGGACAGTGGCAATCAGAGCTGCGAAAATCACAATGGCCGGGGTATACACCCGAGCAAAACGGTCTACGAACTGCTGGGCCGGTGCTTTTTCCGACTGGGCCTTCTCCACAAGGTGGATAATGCCTGCAAGCGCGGTATCACGCTCCGTTTTCGTTACACGGACCTGAAGAATGCCTTCCTCGTTCATTGTTCCGGCAAAAACAGTGTCATCAGCCGTTTTCCCGGCAGGGATGCTTTCCCCTGTAATCGCCGCTTCGTTTACAGACGAAGCCCCTTTCTCCACCGTACCGTCCACAGGTATTTTTTCTCCCGGGCGGATAAGGACGAGATCGCCGGGCCTCACATCTGAGACGGGACGCACAATTTCCGTCCCATTTTCGAGCACCGTCGTTTCCCTCGGTGCAAGTTCGATGAGACTCCGGAGCGAACGGCGTGCTTTGTCCATTGAATACGTTTCAAGTGCTTCACTGAGAGCAAACAGGACAACAACGACAGCCGCTTCTCCCCACTCTCCGATCAGAGCCGCGCCGATAATCGCAATGGTCATGAGCGTTTTCATATCAAAACGCAGACGCACAAGGTTTTTTACACCCTGGAAAAAAAGAGCGTATCCCCCGAGGAGAATGGCAGCGACGAACAGGCTGATCGTCCAGGTGTTTTCCTCCCCGTTGTGGAACAGGCTGACCCAGCCGCCCGCTGTTAAGAGCGCTGCAGCTGCGACGCGCAGATTTTTCTTCTTCTGCCAGTACGGGGACTCATGAAAGTCTCCTTCCGAGCCGTCCTCGTATACGCGCAGATTTTCAAAAGCGCCGGCACGTTCAATTTCTTCCTGACCGGCTGCACCTTCAATACTCAGCTTCCCGGAAGCGAAATCAACTTCGGCGGAAATAACGCCGTCCAGCTTTCTGACGTTGTCCTCGAACTGTGCAGCACAGCTTGCACAGGTAAACCCTCTTACTCTGTAGGCTTTTTTTCTGTGTTCCTGTGCAGCTTCTGTCATCTGCTTTTGCCCTCCTGCTGATGCTCCATGGCCAGAGTGATCATATGCCGTACGTGGTCATCATCCAGACTGTAAAACACAAGCTTTCCTTCCTTACGGGACTTGGCCAGCCCTATTTTCGAAAGTTTCCGCAGATGGTGAGAAGCTGTGGCTGTTGATGAACCGAGAATCACAGCTACATCACAGACACAAAGTTCCTCTTCTATTGTAAGAGCCCACGCTGCCTTAAAACGGTTTTCATCCCCGAGCACTTTAAAAATTGCACTTGTGGCCCGGATCTCGTCCTGGTTCATACGTGTTGCGGCACGGGCGGTTTTCTGTTCGTCGTACGCATAGATTTCACAGGTATCTGTCTGTTCTTTCGTCATGAGACCACCTCCTGAAAATAATATTCAAATGTTTATTTGAATATACTTCAGGCGTCCGAATTAGTCAAACGTTCGTTTGAATGTAGTCTTTCATTCTATTTTTCCCTCCTGTTGAATATGTCAGTAACAGGACAGGCGTTAGGCTTTTATATTGCTTTTAAAGGAGAGATGCACATGGCAGGGTTTTCAGGTTTTTTGCTGCCTGCTGTTCTGTTTGCTCTTTTTACTGTGACTGCCGCCAAAAGAGATCAGGCTCTCACCCTGATGGAAAAAATGATGACCGTCATGGCTCTTTCCATGCTCGTGGGACTGTTAACAGGGCTGTTTGCCGGTGGTCTTTTTCACGAAAATTTTGCAGCGGGCCTTCTTTACGGCGTGTCCGGCGGGACACTTCTCGGAGTTCTTCTTGGTCTGCCGTTTAAGGGTATCGCTGTTGCAGAAGGGGCTTTCACAGGGGGAATGGCGGGAATGATGGGGGCGATGACCGCTGTCATGCTGCTTCCGGCTGCTTTGACTGCAGCCGTGCTGATTTCCCTTCTCCTGTTCAGTGGTGCCTGTTTATGGTCATGTCTTCTAATGATGAGCAGAGCCCCAGAGGGCGAGCCGTCAGAAAACAGAAAAAAAGCCAGCCCCGGCTTTACGCTGCCGTGGCTGACAGTATGCTGTGTCTATCTGCTGCTGGTTTTTACTTTCTTTCTGCTTTCTCCTCCTGTTTTCCAAACGGAACCAGGCGGGGGTCCCAGCGGCCATGAACACAGCTATGTTCCGGTTTCCCCGGCTGACGCTAGCCCCTGGTCACAGGCCTGAGCAGGAGTTCACAAAGCTGGCCGGGGTCTGAGCCTACATAAAGTTCGAATGTAGCGCCTGGCTTCAAGCCAAGCTGGTCTCGAATTTCCCTGGCCAGGTAGAAAGAGCCATTTTCGTTCAGGTGACTTTGAATATCGAGCGTCTCGTTAATGCTTTTTGATGAAACAAGAACCTGTTCATTGTCGACAACCAGGATGACTTTACTGTGTGCTTCAATTTCAAGCTGTTCCCGGAGTTTTTTTGGAATTGTTACGGAAAAAGCTTTATTCATCCTGCATACCAGGTTTGTATTGATCCATTCCTGCGCTGTCTGGGCACATGCGTTTGTTCCCACGGCCAACCCCTCCTTACCCGTCTCTTACCCGTTCAGGTATTCTTAAACCCCGGAGCGTATTAAAAATGTCAGGAAAAGAGATTTCCTCTACTTTCCTGACAGCCGGAAGAGGAAATCAATCTATTTTGAGTTACATGCGAATTTTTGGTTAGAGGTGTTAATTTTTGGTTAAAGGTCTTCTTTTCCCTTTAGGGCTCTTAGCTGTTTTCGCCTAAACTGTTTCTGTTTCCAATGTCTTAAATCGTTTCAGCCTCAGTGTGTTGAGCACGACAGAAACAGAGCTGAATGCCATCGCTGCCCCTGCAAGCATCGGATTGAGGAGGAGACCGAAAAAGGGATACAGGAGACCTGCGGCTACCGGGATGAGCACCACATTATAGCCAAACGCCCAGCCGAGGTTCTGCCAGATCATCCGCATGGTCGATTTAGACAGGCGAAGCGCTGTCACCACACTCATCATATCGCCCCGCATCAGGGTAATATTGGCCGTTTCCATCGCCACGTCTGTTCCTGTGCCGACAGCGATACTGATATCCGCCTGGGCGAGGGCCGGTGCATCGTTGATGCCGTCACCGACCATCGCCACCCGCCGGCCTTCGTCCTGAAGCCTTTTCACGTAGCCTGATTTGTCCTCCGGCAGCACTTCCGCTTCGAACCGGCTGATGCCGGCTTCTGCAGCAATAGCCGCTGCGGTCTGACGGTTGTCTCCCGTGAGCATAACCACTTCAATACCCATATCCTTCATCGCCTGCACCGAACGTGCCGTATCGGATTTGATCCGGTCTGCTACTGCTGTAATACCGGCAAGCTCACCGTCTGCTGCTACATACATCGGTGTTTTCCCTTCCATGGCAAGCGCTTCTGCCACCTCTGCCATATGGGAGATGCGGATTCCTCTTTCCCGCATCAGTTTCTCATTTCCTGCCAGGCAGTCTCGTCCATTCCAGCGGGCAGTAATGCCGTGTCCGGTGACAGAATTGAACGAATCCGGTTCAGTCAGGGTAAGTGAGCGCTCCTTCGCCCCTCTTACAATCGCCTCTCCGAGCGGGTGCTCGGAAGCCGTTTCAATGGAAGCTGCCATCACAAGAAGGCTTTCCTCCGTCCAGCCCTCCGCCGGTTTCACATCGGTAAGGGCGGGTTTCCCTTCTGTTATCGTCCCCGTTTTATCGAGCACAACCGTATCGACTTTATGTGCCTGCTCAAGACTGGACGCGTCTTTAATGAGTACGCCGTTATCGGCTCCTTTTTCCGTACCGACCATAATCGCTGTCGGCGTCGCCAGACCCAGCGCACACGGGCAGGCGATAATGAGAATAGCGATAAAAGTCGTAAGGGCAAAGATAAACGACGGGTCAGGACCAAACACGAGCCAGACGAGAAAGCTGAGGCTCGCAAGCGCCACCACTGCCGGCACAAAGTACGCGCTGATCACATCGACCATCCGCTGAATCGGTGCTTTTGAGCCCTGCGCCTCGTTCACCATCCGGATGATCTGCGAGAGCGTGGTGTCCTTGCCGACTTTCGATGCTTTGAAGGTAAAGCTGCCTGTTTTGTTAATCGTGGCGCCGATCACCTGATCATCCGCTTCTTTTGAGACAGGGATCGATTCACCGGTAAGCATCGATTCGTCTACCGAGGACGCCCCCTTTACAATCACACCGTCTACCGGAATCCGCTCTCCCGGGCGAACAATGATATGATCTCCTTCGATGACGTCATCGATCGGGATTTCCTGCTCTTCTCCGCCGCGGATGACGCGGGCGGTTTTTGCCTGCAGGTTCATAAGCTTTTTAATCGCAGTGGACGTTTCTCCTTTTGCCTTCGCCTCAAAATACCGACCGAGAAGAATAAGTGTTGTAATTACAGTAGTCACATCATAATAGAGCTGATAAGGGAACCCGACGCCTGTTAAGAAACCGGGAAAAAGGGTCATCGCACCTGAGTAAAACCAGGCCGACGTAGTCCCCATCGCCACGAGAACGTTCATATCTGCCGATTTGCTGCGAAGCACTTTGTAGCTGTTTTTATAAAAACGCCAGCCAGGAACAAGCTGCACATATGTGGTCAGGGCCAGGAGGAAAAACGGATTGGACATCCAGCCCGGCACCCACGCGCCCCAGTTGTGCATCATATGAGGAATGCTTCCAATCAGGACGATGGCGGTTACAACTGCTGCCATCGTAAAGTCGCGCATCAGCTTTTTAGATTCTGCTGCCTGCTTTTTGGACAAATCCTCGTCCTTCTCGTCGTTCAGCGGCTTTGCGCCAAATCCGATCTTTTCAACAGATGCAATGATTTCCTTGATCCGGTCGTCTGTTATGTCCCCTGTCACCTGAGCCTGATGGGTGGCAAGGTTCACGTTTACCGACTCTACACCTTCCACTTTCGAAATTTTCTTTTCGACTCTATTCACGCAGGATGCACAGTGCATCCCCTCGATCCCGAACCGCTGTTTGGCCATAGAAAGAACCTCCCGTACAATGTTAGTATCTCCAATATACCTTATGGGGGTATATATAGCAAGTGGCTGGCTGACTAGTTTAGATGACTATACATTGGCCACTGAGGAAATGCCTGTAAAAAAACACACAGCCCCGGGGGCCGTGTGCTTTCGTTAAGACTCATGCGCGTGCTGCTGCACGCCGCCTGCTTCAATGATCTGCGTCCATTCCGTGCCTCCATTACTGCTCAGGAAGCCGTCTCCCATAAAGGTTGTAACCGCAATTTCCTTTCGGTTTTCAGGATTTACCGCTATATACTGTATACCGTCCTGCTCACCGATGCCCGGCATATCGAGTTCGGTGAACTCATCCCCTTCCATTTGAATGAGCCGAACCTCGCCGTCCCACACTGCTGCGTAGACGTCTTCCTCGTGGAAAACTGCACTCATAACCGGAAGGTCGAGGGCAGTTTCATCAAACGTTTCACCGTAATCATCAGACCAGAAAAGGCCTTCAGACGTGCCGACAGCGAGTGTATCTTCTTCCAACGGATGAACCGCAATCACATAATCAGGGTGCCCGCCCTGATCGTAATTGCCTTCAGGCAGCCCGTCAGCAGCAGCTTTTTCCCACGTCTCTCCATCATCCAGCGTAACATACAGGCCGGCTTCATCCAGTCTGTCATTCGGCATCGGGTTGTAGGCGTAAATGGCGTTCGAATAATACCCCGCCCCTTTGACGTGAAAATCTGTCATCCCAAGCAGGTCGAGAGACTCGACTGTTCTGCCGCCATCGGTACTTTTCACAAGACCGATCGGATCCACATCAAAGCTGGATGCCTCGCCCGGGTGGCCGCTCGTATAAAACCCCGAATCAACAGCATTAAACCCCATGTAGTCATTACGCTCTTCGGCGGTTTCATACCACGCCCCGCCATCATAGACCGCCAGACCGTGGTGTGTCGCAACGTAAAGAAGTCCTTCATTACCTGCATACCCGAGACCGTGGATATGGGTTATCTCCAGTTCGTCATTCTGTATATAAAAGTCATCGTCTTTAAGACTGACCGGTTCCTGCGTGACCGCTCCTTCATCAGCAGCACTCTCCTGATCAGAGCCGGTTTCCGGTCTGTCCTCACCCTGACAGGCTGCGATCGCCGCTGCAAGGCCGAATGATATCCCTATCCATGCCGTTTTTTTCATCTGTTCTTTACCCCCTGATGGTATGTGATATTCATTTAAATGTAGTGTACAGCGGAGCCGGCATGCTTTCAAGACAGCATGTGTGACAGCTTTATTACACTTTTCTGCACTGCTGTCCCCCTGCAGTTTACGCTACATTTTATCCGGGGCCTTCACTCCGAGCAGTCGGAGCCCCTCTTTCAGCACATCCGTGACCGCTTTAACAAGGGAAAGTCTTGCGGGAAGGCGGTCGTCTGATTCAAGAATCCTTACTTTCCCGTAGTAGGAGTTAAATGCTGACGACAAAGAGAGCACGTATTTCGCAATGACAGAAGGCTCATACTGCGTCCAGGCACGTTCAACCGCATCGGGAAATGCAAGCAGTTCCTTTACTACAGCCCATTCCTCTTCGCCCTCGCCCGGGCTTGCGGGAGCAGGGTCCGCTTCCGCCCGTTCCAGGAGCGTCATGGCCCTTGCGTGAGTGTACTGCACGTAAGGCCCTGTTTCCCCTTCAAACGTGAGCATCTGCTCGAGGTTAAACTCCACACTGTTCATCCGCTCGTTTTTCAGATCGTGGAACACAACAGCCCCTGTTCCCACATCTGCCGCCACGGCATCCTTGTCCTCAAGGGACGGGTTCTTCTCTGCAATATTTTCTTCTGCACGGGTGATCGCATCTCTGAGCACATCTTCAAGAAGAACAATTTTCCCTTTTCGCGTGCTCATTTTTTTCCCGCCCTGTAAAATGAGCCCGAACGGGACGTGAACCATATCCCCGGTCCAGTCGTAACCCATCCGGCCGAGTACCTGTCTTACCTGGGAAAAGTGAAGCTGTTGCTCCGCTCCGACTACATATACGCATTTGTGAAAGTCGAACTGCTTTTTCCGGTAAATGGCCGCAGCCAGATCCCGTGTGGCATAAAGGGTGGTGCCATCCTTCTTTTTTATCAGGCACGGCGGTTCATCCGTTCCGGTCTCCACAACCATGGCCCCTTCGGATTCAACGAGAAGTCCCTTCTCTTCAAGATCAGCCACAACCGGCGCCATCTTATCATTGTAAAAGGATTCTCCCTGCACATGATCAAAGGTGATGCCCAGCAGTTCGTAGACTTTGTTAAATTCTTTGAGTGACTCTTCCTTAAACCACATCCAGAGCTTAACCGCTTCCACGTCCTGATCTTCGAGCTTCTTAAACCAGCCTCGCGCTTCGTCGTCCAGTCCGGGATCCTCCTTTACCTCTTCATGATAATGGACATAATACTTCATCAGCGTCGGGATCGGGTTTTTCCTGACTTCCGCCTCGGACCCCCAGCGGGTATAAGCACACATCAGCTTGCCGAACTGCGTGCCCCAGTCACCGAGGTGATTAATTTTAACTGCTTTATAACCGTTTTTTTCCGCCAGGTTGGCCAGGGAGCGGCCGATAATGGTGGACCGCAGATGCCCCATGGAAAACGGCTTGGCAATGTTTGGCGAGGAAAAATCAAATACAACGTTCTCCCCTGTGCGGATTTTATCTCCGTATTCCGCACCAAGCACACTCAGCTGGCTCAGTGCCTCAGCGTTCACAGCTTCCCGTTTAAAGAAGACGTTAACATAGGGACCTGCTGCTTCTGCTTTCTCAATCAGAGGATCGTTCATCTGCTCTGCCAGCGCTCCGGCAATTTTCTGCGGTGCTTCCTTTCTGACTGAAGCAAGGCGGAAACACGGGAATGCCAGATCTCCATGGGCTTCATGCTTCGGATGCTCGATCAGTTTCCCGATCTCCTCCTCACTCAGTTCTTCCTGGAGGATACGGTAGAGCGCATTTGTATAGACGGCTTTCAGGTTCATAGGGCCAGTCTCCTTTTTTATCATGTATTATTTCAGATCGGTGTGCCTGAAGCGGCACGGGGCCGCCGGGAAACAGAAAAATCCCGTCTCCATTCACAGAGACGGGATCTTTCCCGCGGTGCCACTCTATTTGCAACTGACTTTACCACTCATAAGGATAACGGGCACGTTGACCCGGCTGCCAGGCAGCGTTCTCGGAAAGTGCGTTTCATCATCAGGGTTCCACCGGGCTCCCACCGCCCCCGGCTCGCTTCGGGCTTCCTTTTGACTACTCTCTTCGTCACCGAACAATTCGTATCATGTTCTTTTTTGTATCATACCCTCTCATGAAAAAAATGGCAAGCATTCACCAGATAAGGGGGCTGAACCCGTGCGTTTCCTGCCCCTGTCATGGTAAACTGATGAAGGGAATTTTCTGCTTCCCCGTTATGAAAGGAGCACAAGGATGAAAGACCCGACAATCAAAAACATGCTGAAAAAAGAAGACCGGCGCATCAGCCGGATTATTGGAACAAACGATACATACTACAAGGAAAAGTGGCGACGCAGCAGCCACCCGGAACGCTATGCAGGCATTAATACTGCGGCTCTTTTGGCGGCTCCGTTCTGGTTTGCCTTCCGCCGGATGTACGGCTGGATGACATTCTATTTTCTGATCCTGGTTCTTTACACTGCTGCTGAATCCTTTTTTCCTTATATCGAATATACACTCGGACTCACTGGCTCTCTTTCCTTCGCCGGCTGGATTTTTGTCTTTGCGGGCCTGCACCTTGTTGCCGGGCTGAAAGCCAATGCCCTTTATGGAAAAAAAGTCAGAAAAGCGGTGGAGGCCGAGTATTCGCAGAAGCCGGACCGTGCCCAGGTCCCCCTGTTTTCCATGACCGGTGCCAGTTGGATCTCTGCCGTTTTCGCACCGGCTGTCGTTATTGTCTTTGCCATCTATCCGTGGCTCGTTATGGCTGATTGGGAATACTCCCCGGGACTTTCGAAAGGGGCGTTTGTTTATCTCGATGAGGAAAGAACCCCTGACGCTCCATGGAGAGTGGACGACGAACCTGTTTTCCGCCTGTACAGCTCAGGTCTGATTCTTTACTACGAGAACGAGGAGCCGATTGGAACCGACGGCCTCTATGTGGAACTCTACCGGGTTGAAGACGGCGGCCGGGAACTCATTTACGACCGTTCAGATACCTTTTTCCGCTCAAGTACTGTCAACATTCCCCTCCTCGACACAGGGGATGCCAATCTTTCATCGGGTGAATATGAGGTGGACGTGTACGTAGGAGATGAACTGCAGGACACAGCCTCCTTTATGCTCGTGTCTCCGCACGAGGAAAGCGGGTCTTAAAAGCCAGAGAAACGGAGCCTGAGAGATACCTTCTCCCGGCTCCTTTTTTAAACTTCTTTATACATGCGTGCCCTGCTGATTCACTATTCCGGATACTCCTCCTTCAGCCACGTGACCGAACGCTCGATCATCGTTCGAAGCACCTCTTCATCCACATCGTCCACCTTATTGATATACACACACGCTTTTCCGGCTTTATGTTTCCCGAGTTTCTCCAGGTATGCTTCCCGCCTTGGATCCCCTGTTGCCATGTAAAGGCTGAAGTTCGCCTTTCTCGGAGAAAACCCGACAAGAGGGGCCGTCCCCTCATGTCCTGATGGATACTTATAATTGTACGAGCCGAACCCGATAATACTCGCCCCCCACATCTTCGCCTCGTATCCCGCGGCTGCAGTGAAGAGCTCGAGAAGACGATAAGCATCCGCTCTTTTCTTCGGATTTTCCACCCGCTCAATAAATTCGATCACATCGTCATCTGTCTGTTTTGTTTTTACTTCGTACCCCATTTCCGCCCCTCCTTCTTATCCGATCCTGGTTCCGTTTGCCACCGGCTCGTCTATGTTCAAAAGCACCACATCTCCATCCCCGGGTACCGCCCCCATCACCAGCACTTCTGATTTGAAGCCCGCCACCCGCATCGGCGGAAAATTAACGACCGCCGCAATCTGGCGCCCGATCAGTTCTTCCACTCCGTACCGCATCGTAATCTGGGCACTCGACTGCTTCACACCGCCTTCTTCCCCAAAATCAATTTTCATTTTAATGGCCGGCCTTCTTGCCCCTTCAAGCGGCTCTGCTTCAAGAATGGTGCCGACACGAATTTCTACGTCAAGAAACTGGTCAAATGTGATTTCCGCCATGGCTTACATTCACTCTCCTCAATATCTGTTTATACATACTTTCTATCTTTACCCTGAGGCTCCTTCCTCAAATGCCGGAAACAGGAATAAATTACCTCATCCCCATGCAGGGCTTAAGTGTTGACGGACATAAAAAAACTTTTTATGATGAAATTGTACAATTTTTGTTTAACTGTTGTTTAACCTTTTGAAAACCCGGGTACAAGGTAACCACAGTAACAAAAAACAAAATAACATTTAGGAGATGATTGATTTGAAGATCTTTAAACGTGCCTCCCTGTCCATGCTGTCCGGTGTATTGGCCTTTTCCATGTTTTCTATGACGGCGGCTGCTGACAGCCACGATCACGACGAAGATGACGCCTGGGTTCGAATCGTACATGCCTCCCCTGACGCCCCTGCTGTAGACGTAACCGTAAACGGTGACGTTGTAGTGGAAGGTGCTGATTTTAAAGACGCGACCGATTACTTAGAACTTCCGGCCGGTGAGCACGAAGTCGCCATTTTCCCTGCCGGTGAGCACGATGAACCTGTTTTTGAAACCTCCCTTGAAGTGTCTGCAGGCGGTGCTTACACCGTTGCTGCGATCGACACTCTTGAAAACCTTGACCTATATGTAATTGAAGACGAAACGTCCACCACAGAAGGCATGGCCTGGGTCCGCGTTGGCCACCTTTCTCCTGACGCACCGGCCGTTGACGTTACTGCCGGCGGCGACATTCTGTTTGAAGGTGCTGAATTCCCTGGTGTAACAGGCTACGAAGAAGTTGAGCCGGGAACATATGACCTTGATGTCCGCGTCTCAGGAACAGAGGACGTGGTTCTGGACCTTGCCGGCACTGAACTCTCCGGCGACATGCTCTACACCGTTCTTGCAGTCGGGTTTGCTGACGGTGAGCCTGGTCTTGATACCATCATTCTCGCTGACGAATCCCACGAAATGCCGTCCGAAATGCCGGCAACCGGTATGGGCGGAACAGCTGATCAGAGCGGCTACACAGCCGGTATGATGATCGTACTTCTGCTTGCATCAGGTGCGATCGGATTTGTACTCCTGCGCAGACCAGCCCTTGAAAACCAGTAAGGCCCTTTGGACCTTCCTCCCCCTGGCGGCTCTTCTCTTCCTTGCCGCCTGCGGAGACGGAAACCCTTCTTCTCCTGAAAAAGAAGAAGGGCTTTCCTCCGTTTCAGGCGGCGTGCAGGCCGGTGACCATGAAGCCGGGCAGGAGGCTTCCACAGCACCGGCTGACGGGGACGCTTCCGCTTCTGCGGGTCAGGAAGACCAGCGTGAAGCAGAAATCTCTTCTTCGGAAATCAATGAAAAGGCTGCCGAGGCAGATGATCCTGATGCCGACGGTTCATCCGGCACCGAAGCAGTTTCCGGCATCCTTCCTGTTGCTGTTGAAATACCGGAAATCGGGGTTTACGCAGACATTGAATCTCTCGGTCTGACAGACACAGGCGCAATGGATGTACCAGATGACGGCGATCTTGTAGGCTGGTACAACCGGGGTGCGAAACCGGGCGCTCCAGGCAACGCCGTCCTTGCCGGTCATGTGGATGACCGGAGCGGTCCTGCGGTTTTCTATGATCTGAAGGAGCTTCGTGAAGGGGATGAAATCCTCGTTCACGGTGAGGATGAGACACTCACATTTATCGTGACACGAATGGAAGCCTACCCTTATGACGATGCTCCGCTTCAGCAGATTTTCGGCAGAAGCACAGCGAGAAACCTGAATCTGATTACATGCACCGGTGAATTTGACCGTGAACAGCGGACTCACCGGGAGCGGCTTGTGGTCTATACCGAATTAAAAACATAAAGAACTGGCCCTGTGAATGGCATGCTGACTCGCCCCCCGCCTGTCCGCTGATTCGCAGGGCCTTTTTTTCTGCCCTGCCGGTCCTTCACAGCGCGAAAAGGAAAGCGGATTCATAATTTGGTATACTGACCGTAGCCATCGCATGTAAAAGGAGAGAAGATCATGAAAAGTCCCACAGCCACTGTTGCCATTATCAGCGGAAGTATGAATACCGATTCGTTTACCCGGAAACTGCTGAAGGAAGTTGAACAGCGTGTACAAGGTCTCCAGATGGAAACCGAATTTATTGATGTAAAAGAACTTGCCCTTCCGGTATACGCACCGGATGAAGCCCCGCCGGAAGTGATCCGGACCGTATCTGAAAAGCTCAGAGAGGCAGATGGGATCGTTGTCGGTGCCCCGGAATACCACGGGTCGTATACAGGTGCGCTTAAAAACCTGCTCGACTACCTCGGATCAGGGGAGTTTGAGCACAAGCCGATCGGCCTTGTGACGACGACCGGGGGAGTGAAGTCCGGCACCAATACACTAAATCATCTGCGTCTGGTTTTTAGAAACCTGCACGGACTCGTCATTCCCCAGCAGTTTGCCATCAGCCAGAAGGAAACAGACATTCACATCAGCCTTGATGACAGCACAAGCCTGCGCCTGGAGACGTTTATTAAAGGGCTTGAGGTTGAAGTCAGAAAAATGCTGTTGCTTAAAGATAATTCCTGAGAGTGTAAGATATAAGAGAAGCCCCGCCTGCTGGCGGGGCTTTTTCAAATTACATGCGGATGAAGTGATGTCTATGTCGTGATTTCTCAGAAGCAGAGCATTTCTCTTTTTCAATGCTGCGTTATGTCCGCACTTTCCCGAAGTTCGGACATTTCTACACTTCCTCTCTGCGTTATGGCCGCACTTTCCCGAAGTTCGGACATTTCTACACTTCCACCCTGCGTTATGTCCGCACTTTCCCGAAGTTCGGACATTTCTACACTTCCATCCTGCGTTATAGCCGCACTTTCCCGAAGTTCGGACATTTCTACACTTCCATCCTGCGTTATGGCCGCACTTTTCCGAAGTTCGGACATTTCTACACTTCCACCCTGCGTTATGTCCGCACTTTTCCGAAGTTCGGACATTTCTACACTTTCCACCCTGCGTTATGTCCGCACTTTCCCGAAGTTCGGACATTTCTACACTTCCACCCTGCGTTATGTCCGCACTTTCCCGAAGTTCGGACATTTCTACACTTCCATCCTGCGTTATAGCCGCACTTTCCCGAAGTTCGGACATTTCTACACTTCCATCCTGCGTTATATCCTGTTCTATCCCTTCCACAGCTCACCAGGTCCATTACTTCTCAATTTTATTTACCTGATTCCCCCAGCACCTTCACACCCTGTACGAACCGGTCTGCCGCAACCTTATTCAGCAGCTGCGCTTTTTCGGAAACTGTAGTAATAGGCACAATCCCCCCATCATAAAGGACATCCGGATCAATCATCCGCGGCTTCACCCGGTGAACAAAATCAGCCTCCCGTACTGGGCACTTTTCAAGAGCAGGCGGAGCTGCAAGTACTTCCATTGCCTGTCGGGCCGTGGGAAATTGCCGAAGCTTTTCCATAAACATCCGGTCACTGCCGAGCCAGTCTTTTTCCTCGATTACTCCTGTCTTCATCGCCGCCAAAACGGCTGGTTTGAGCAGCTGATTGGCATAAATATTGAACGGTTCCATAAAAAAACCGGCCACTTCATCATAAAACAGATTCGTGAACCATTCCGCCTGCCGCACCTCCTTCACATACACTTTTCCGCTCCTGTCTGCCGCCAGACTGTTAAGAAAACCTGCGATCTGCTCAGCAGGAACACCGTAATAAAGGTGCTGATCCCTTAGCGTATAGTCAATCCGATCCGCGCATAATGCAGGCAGCGGCTGCTCCAACCTCGGAAAGGCTTCTTTTGTCACTTTCAGAATCTCGTCAGGGTCGAGTCCGTGAGCCCTGAGGATCGCCGGTACCTCCGTTTTCCCGACAAGCTCCCTGATAATCTGCTCGTGATAATCCTCTTCTTCTCTTTCATAGACCACATCGACGAAATGGGACAGCGCCGTGTGTGCCACATCGTGCAGCAAAGCAGCCGTTTGTTCACGAAGGCTGCCGCCAAGCCGGCGGACCAGGAGCATGACCCCAATTGAATGGTCATAACGGGATACGTGCCACTCCGGCCTGAAAAAAGCCGGGGCACCAGCCTGCCTGATGCTTTTCAGCCGCTGAACAGGGCTGCTTGTAATCAGTTCGGCCAGTACACCTTCCACCTTTGCTGTTCCGTAAAGGGGATCTTTAACAATCATTGCATCTGCTCCTCTGTTTTAGGCATTTCTACTCAATTCAGCTATCATTCTTCAGGAGAGTCTGGATGCATACAGCTCTGCCTTTTTCGCATCATTCCTCCCTTCAGCCGGGACTGCCCTCACGAATAACCTGTTTGATACCACCGGCTTTTGGGGAAAGTAGGTATAAGGATATATCAGGTTTTCTTTACCTGAGTCGGGTATTTCTGTTATGCTCGTAAATCAGTTCGGACAAGCCATTGAAAGGAGGTCCATCCGGAACGACTTCGGATGAATTCAACGTGGGAAAATTTAAATATGAAACGAAAAAACCAAGTATCGTATTTTTCATCTCAGCACCAATCGTATTACTGTTTGTACTGTGGGGGTTTTTAGCCCCGGAGCACCTCGATCAGGTTTCCGGCACCGCCCTCGGTTCAACGCTTGATAACTTCGGGTGGCTGTATATGCTTGCCACTGCCCTCTTTATCGGTTTTGTCCTTTTTC
The DNA here is from genome assembly GCF_003226345.1 of Alteribacter lacisalsi. Classification (GTDB taxonomy): domain Bacteria; phylum Bacillota; class Bacilli; order Bacillales; family Salisediminibacteriaceae; genus Alteribacter; species Alteribacter lacisalsi. The sequence goes on from NZ_PDOF01000004.1 coordinate 53,015, forward strand.
TTGCGATCAGCCCGTTCGGAAAGCTGAAGCTTGGAAAACCCGATGAAAAACCGGAGTATAAGTTTTACACCTGGCTCGGTATGCTGTTTTCCGCCGGGATTGGGGTCGGATTTGTGTTCTGGGGGGTAGCTGAACCTGCCCTTTATTATCTCGATCCTCACCCTGATTACATTAACGCCGACGAAGCAACCCAGGCAAATGCGGGACTCCGCTACGCTGTGTTCCACTGGGCACTCCACCCGTGGGCAATCTTTTCCCTTGTTGCGCTCACACTCGGGTACGTTCAGTTTCGTAAAGACCAGCCGGCACTCATCAGTTCTGCCTTCCAGCCGATTCTCGGCGACAACACGCATGGTGTGTTCGGAAAAGGGATTGATACACTCGCCGTTCTCGCCACCTCAACCGGTGTTGCGACTACATTCGGTCTGAGTGCCCTGCAGATCAGCGGGGGGCTGTCGCACCTGACAGACAACACAATTCCGAATACTGGGCTTACGCAGGCCATTATCATTACGATCGTCACATTCTTGTTTATCATATCAGCCGCGTCCGGTGTTAATAAAGGAATCCGTATACTTAGTGTCATTAACTTGACGATCGCAGCGATTCTGTTAATCTTTGTAATCGTCTTTGGTCCGACCCTGTTTATCGCCGAGAGTATCGTCACCACGATTGGCGGTTATCTTGCCAATGTAACCCAGATGAGTCTTGACCTGGATCCGTTCGGGGACGGGGAATGGCTTGGCATGTACACGATCTTTTTCTGGGCATGGCACATTTCATGGGCACCGTTTATGGGCATTTTCATTGCCCGTATCTCCCGGGGACGAACGATCCGTGAATTTGTGGCAGGTGTGCTGATCGTCCCTTCCCTGCTTGGCGCCATCTGGTTCACGGCGTTCGGCGGAACTGCCCTTGATATGATCATGGGTGGAAACGAGCAGCTGGGTGATCTCGTTCTCGATAACGTCGAAGTTGCCCTTTTTGCCACCTTATCGGAACTGCCGATGGGAATGATTATGAGTATTCTTGCCGTAACGCTCATTATTATCTTCTTTATCACCTCCGCTGACTCGGCTTCCTATGTACTCGGTGCGATGACGAGTGACGGAAGTCTGAATCCGAAGCTTTGGGTGAAGGTGGTATGGGGCTTCCTGATTGCCGGTACAGCCAGTGTGCTTCTGATAAGCGGCGGACTGGAGGGACTGCAGACCGCCTCCATTGTCGCAGCGCTCCCGTTTACGATGATTATGATCGTGATGATCTTCTCGCTCCTGATCATGATGGGCAGGGATCTGAAAGTGGAAAAAGTTCGCAGCTCCTTCCGCCAGAGGAAACGGGTTAAGAAAGAAGTTTCGGGAGATGTTTACGACGAAATGAAAGACCGTGTCTACGACGACATTAAAGAAGAAGTTTATGATGAAATTAAAGAAGAAGTATATGAGAATATTAAGGAAGATGTCTATGATCAAGTGAAGGAGCGGGTCTACGAGGACCTGAAAGAGGACCTCGGAGACGAGTTCAAGAAAAGCATCGACGATAAGGACAAAGGGAAGTAAAAGCAGCAATCTATTCAAAAACTGCTCTTCGCAAAAAAGGACCCCCGGTCATCGGGCGGTCCTTTTTCGTATTTCTTTTATTGGCCAGAAGGATAAATCGATACCTTCACGTCACTGTAAGACCATCGTTCACTTCCAAATACCGTTCCATACCGGGTCTTTGTGCGATTTGTTTTTTCTGAAACCAGGCTGTATTCCGGATCATTCTCCCATGAGGTTCCTGCTGCCTGATCGTAAGTAGAGGTAAGCAGCTCCCAGACCATATTTCTGTAGGCAAAACGCTCATAGAAAATATCGTCGTGTTCTCCGATTTGCGTATCCCCTCCACGAACCGGGCTGAATGACGGGTTAAATACAACGTTACCGTTCTGCGGCTGGTAGCGGTCCCCGTGATGCAGGTAGGTGGAATTCACACCTTCAATTGCCCAGTTTCCTTCCTCATCCACAGACTGGGAGGCACCTGACAAATCAAAGATCTGTACGCCGTTTTCCCCCACCACTTTCATTTTTGCCGACGGGTGATTGGCGTCCTCCACGATCAGCGCTGTCGTTTCATCCACGCCGAACACTTTATCCACGTCCGCATCAGCAGCGAGACGGATCATCCGTCCTTCCCGGGCACGCTCTGAAAAGTGGGTATCGACAAGACCGTAGGAAAAGAAACCAAGTCCCCCTTCCTTAAAGTAGCCGAGTACGCTTCCATCGCTGTGATAACCCTCAACTGAACCATCTGTAATTCCCCGGTAGCTGTCTCCGCCGGTGATCATATACTCCGACGCCTGAACAGCTGCACCGGCAGAGCTTCCTGCAATCATTGCGTTTCCGGACTCAAAAAGGTCTCGTATCGCACCTAATACAGCCGAATCATTCCATTCGTCTCCTCGTACAAACGTATCAATGTAGCGGCTCTGGTCACCGCCTCCCAGGAAAAAGCCGGTAAACTCTCCTGAAGAGATCCGATCAGCCCATTCCGCATCATCTGCAACATCTGTGTTGGCAAGGTCAGCCGGAATCCATTCTGCTTCTATGCCGAACTCTTCAAAGCTATTGATGTAATAGTTGGCGTTCATCTTGCTGTTACTTACATCCGGATCGTTGCATCCTCCGTCCGTTGAATCTCCATATTCCTCGCAGTCCCAGTCGTACGGGTAACTGCTGGCTGTAATCACACCAATCTTTCCATCTTCCCCGCCTGCACGGGTGACCATTTCTTCATAAATCTCCTCTGCACCTTCCGAAGATCCAAGCGCCCCGCCAATAAGTACGAGGTCACTGCCCTTTGCTGCTTCTGCTTCCAATGGAGCAGCGGAAAAGGCCCCTGCTGTTAAAAGAAAAATAAGTAAGGCAATTCCTGCTTTTTTCATGGCTTACTCCCCTTTTCTGATTCTATTGCCGCACACCTGCCGGCCTGCTTTTCCACTTCAGTGTACCGCAATCAGTCACAAAAAAGCTGAACATTCCAAAAAACAGTGCTTCATACCTTATCATCTGACAAGCTGTAGTTCTTTTAACCCAGCTCAACGGGCATCATTCGCAGATTAAACAAACGTTTATTTAAACACAGAAACGCTGGCAGATTGGAGTCGCAATTGTCGTAAAAAGGCAAAAAAGTTCCCCTGTGTACTGCTAAGCTTCACAGGGGAACTGTTACTTTCGTTTCAGCTGGTCGTTCCATTTGTTGTACTGGATAAACCGGATATAATTTTTTACTTCCTCTTTACTCACGCCGCTTTCTTTTGCTTCCTTAATCAGCCTCAGCCAGTCATCATCCAGAACTTCGAGAACGGATTCACGCTCCTCGTCCACCATCAGTAGTTCAAGCGGGATATTTAATACCCCGGACAGCTTTTTCAGCGTTTCCACAGACGGATTCTTCCGCTGGTCACGCTCCAGAAAGCTGATATAGGATTTGGCTATGCCGCTCTCTTCCGCAAGGCGCGAGATTGAGTATCCTTTTCTGAGCCGGTATTTCTTAATCCGTTTTCCCACTTCACCCACCGATTTTCACCACCTTCAAACATTAAAATTACCTGAAATCCCAATTTACGTTCATTATACCGAACAATACTTTATGAGTCTACCTTTTTTGTTCGATATAGGAAACTAAAGTGCATAAAACTGGGAATCCCGTGTCATGAAATGTCCTAGTACATTGGATATAATAACAGTTTTCCCATTTTCAAAGGTTTTTACGCAGGAAATCCCCTGGTATAACCGTCCAATTTGTGGAATAACCTGACAAACAACTTCCTACGCTGATGTGTGAGCAAAAACGAGCGTACCAGACCATTGTGAGCCGGTACGCTGTTTATATAGTGGCTGTTTGTTACTTTCTTTTTGGAAAATGAAAATATCAGTTTGCGTGCCTGCTCTGTTCCTTCGCCCAGCTAAGGGCCTTTTGTGTCAATTCTTCAACAAAATTGGTCTTGCCTTGAATGTAGCTGTCAATATCTTTAGGATAGGCGACGGCCAGCTGCTCTTTCAGTGCTGCGTACCGTCTTTTTTCCTCCGGATGCTTACGGAGGTAGTCCCGGAATGCCAGGTGAGTGATCACCTGATCTGACCCTTCCTCGAACACATGAACATGATGACTCCGCTCATTTCCTTCGCCTTTATAAAAGTACCGGCGTCCGGGAATGCCGTTCTCTCCTTTAGCCGTATAACCTGCCATGCCCATTTCTTCGGTGCAGCGGTCAGCATTCTCCATATTCGCCACTTCTATAAGAATGTCTATAATCGGCTTGGCATTGAGACCCTCTACCGATGTACTTCCGATGTGATGGATGCCGCGTGCTGTTTTTCCAAAGATCCGGTTCAATCGCTTCTCTTCTTTCTCGAATGCTTCTTTCCATGTTGGATCGTATGGAAGTACGCGGACAGCGCGAGCGGTCTGCCAGTAGTTTTTCATAATCTCATCTGTCCACTCCGGCTCGATTACTTCTGTTCTCGGCAGAAAAGCGTTCATTACCGGTTTAATATCGAGAACCGGCGTGCCGTCTACAGCATCGAGCCCTTTTACCGTGATGGTGCTCTGTTCCACTGAAACGACAGTGACGATGGTGGAACCGATCCGGTTTGGCCTGTTCTTCCCGCGCTGGGCAAAGATTCCGGTTTCCGGAAGAGCCTGGTTGTTTCGCGGATGCCGGGCTCCCGTCTCGATCTTCTCTGTATCGACTTTATGAAAAAGAAACAGTATTTCCGCGTGGCTGAAGGAGTCAAGTCCTTTCAGGCTTTCCGGACCGACCTCCGGTGCCAGCGTAATGCGTGAGTGCACAGCACCCCAGTTATCATCTGTTACTTCTCTGCGTTCATTTTTTACATAAGCTACAGGTGCGACTTCGTACATACTCTCCATCTCCTCTCATCAACCCGATTATATAATAGGGAATTCCTTCCGGTCGACACCTGCATCTGACCAGGATGAAAAACCACTTAAAGAATGGCTATGTTAAAGCCTGATGTTGATATTTATATCGTTGATTGAAGCGAACGCGCGACACTCCTGCGGGTACAGCGCCGGCTGAAGACCCCGCAGGGCGCACTTCCCGAGGAGGCTGAAGCGGTGCCCGCGGAAAGGAAGTGCAGGTAGCGGAATTCAACAACAGATTTTAACAGAACCTAAAGAATAATAAAAAGAAGCTCCTCTTCCGTTAAGAAGAGAAGCTTTCGGAATCGAACTGCGGCTTATGCACCGCCGTCGATTTCTTCTTTCATTTTATCCGTATAGCCGAACAGGTAGGTAAGGGTAAAACCGACACCAATCGAGATGACGTTTGCCAGAATGTAAAGGAGGAACTGTTCATTCAGATACAGCAGTGTACCTGGAATAACAGTAATTGCCATCCCTGTTCCTGCAAGACCAACGAGAGAGGCAAAGAATGCACCTGCTGCTCCACCGATCAGGCCCATTACAAACGGCTTTACGTACCGGAGGTTAACCCCGAAGATTGCCGGTTCAGTAATTCCGAGAAAAGCCGAGAAGGAAGATGGAAGAGCCAGTGCCTTCAGCTTCTTTACTTTCGTTTTCAAGCCAACCGCAAGTGCGGCACCACCCTGGGCAGCAATCGCACAGGTGATAATGGCGTTGAACGGATTTTCCCCAAATTCGTTTAAGAGCTGAATCTCAAGGAAGTTGAAAATATGGTGTACACCGGTAATGACGATGATCTGATGCAGTCCACCGATGATTAGTCCGCTGATCCCAAACGGCAGGGATAGAAGAGCTGTTGTCGCTGCCATAACTGCTGCTTCAACTGCGTGAAAGACCGGTCCGATCAAAAACAGCGCCGCTGTAATCATGATTAACAGCGTAAGAAACGGCGTCAGAATCAGATCGAGTGCTTCCGGCACCCGTTTACGAATTTGTTTCTCAAGTTTTGCACCGAGGAAACCTGCAATAAAGGCCGGCAGCACGGATCCCTGATAGCCGCTCACCGGAATGAAGCCGAAGAAGTTGAGTGCTTCCGCATCACCCTCTGCAACCGCCCACGCATTTGGCAGAGCAGGATTAACAAGCATCAGACCAAGAACAATCCCGATAATCGGACTGCCTCCGAACACCCTGAACGCTGACCAGGCAACAAGTGCCGGCAGGAAGGCAAAAGCTGTATCGGTCAGCACTTCCGTGAAGAGGAGGAAATTCTCCGAAATATCATCAGGCGTCAGTCCCATCAGACCGAGAATGTATTCCTGAGTCAGAAGGCCACGAAGCCCCATAAACAAACCGGTTGCAACGAGGACAGGAATAATCGGAACGAAAACGTCTCCAAACGTTCTGATTCCACGCTGGAAGGCGTTCCCCTGTTTCTTCGCTTTTTCTTTCTGCTCACCTTTTGAAGACTCGGACACTCCGAGTGCAGACATTTCTTCATAAATCCGGTTTACGGTACCGGTGCCGAAAATAACCTGAAACTGACCGGAATTGTAAAATGCCCCTTTAACCTTGTCAATTTCCTCTGCTTTCGCTTTGTTGATTTTTTCCTTGTCGTTTACCATGATACGCAGCCGTGTGGCACAATGGGCTACAGAGTCAATGTTCTCCCTGCCTCCGACGGCTTCAATTAACTCTTCTGCAATTTTACGATTCTCTGACATGGTTAAACTCCTTTCCTTTCATTGAAATTATGTCCAAAAATGTATGTTCCATTCAGGAAGTATGTTTATATGAAATCGATTCCACAAACAGTAAAAAGAAATGAAACCGCTTATGTAATCGATTCCATAACTCATATTAAACTATCACGAAACAGAAGTCTATAGCCCATTACAATTTTTTCTCTCTTTTCCCCGCTGCGGTTTAATCGTTCCAAAAGCAGGTCTGCTGTTCTCATTCCCGCTTCTTCATAATCATAATCCACTGTTGTAAGCGATGGTGTCACATATCTGGACAGTTCTGAATTTCCAAGCCCTGCAACTGCTATATGATCCGGGATTTCCAAACCCCGTGACTTCAAATATTCCATTGCCCCGAGGGCAAGACGATCTGTTACTGCAAATACGGCCGATGGGTGTTCAGCACTTTCATTCATCATCCGCTTCATTGCCTCATACCCGGACTCACCTGTAAAATCACCCTGCTGCGCCCAGCTATCCTCAGTAGTTAGTCCGACTGCTTTCATCGCATCCTTATATCCCTGTTTTCTCAGGATACCGACAGCGTGATCAGACTCGTATACGCCAATAAAGCCGACACGGGTATGTCCTTTTTTCAGAATCGCTTCTGTCATATCTCTGGCGGCATGGTAGTCGTCATACACTACCGATGTAACATCCGGCAGATCCTGACCAATGGCCACGACCGGAACACTCAGATTCCGAATCGCGTCCAGAAGTTTCTCTTCCTTATTTGTCGCCAGAAGAATGATACCGTCCACCCTCCGGCTTTCAAGCAGTTTCAGCTGCTCTATTTCTTTTTCAACCTTAAGATTGGCATTTGCGAGAACCATTTGATAGCCTTCGCGGTTCAGCACATTTTCAATTCCGTCAGCTACGCGACTGGCTGTTTCCGTACTCATTCTCGGCAGGATGACGCCAATGACGTTGGATTTTTTTGTCCGGAGCGCTTTTGCCTGTTCACTCGGGACGTAACCTGTTTCCTCAATAACCTGCATGACTCTTGAGCGGGCCTGTTCGCTTACATACCCCGAACTGTTAAGCACTCTTGATACAGTGGTTCGGGAAACACCTGCCAGCCCCGCGATATCACGGATCGTAACCATCTTTTCACCCCGCTCTTTCAATCTGCTTCATCATTATAAAGGATCGTTTCTCCCTGTCTCAACCCATTCCACGACTTTCCAGGGCCCAAAACGTAAAAAACAGGCAGATTGCCTCCCTCACTTGTCCATACTTTTCTTTCAGTGTGACATAGATTATCAGTGAGAGGCCTCTCAAAATTATCTTTACAGGAGGAGAAAATTATGGGTTACTATAACGGCGTTAACAGCTTCGCGCTGATTCTTGTGCTGTTCATTCTTTTGGTTATCATCGGCTGCTACTGCTACAACAACTAATCTTTAACCTTCCCTTCCGAACCATACCGGATCATAAGCAACCTCCTTTGCTGCATTCGTGTCATGGGTAAATGACGATAAACTTACAAAAAACCGGACATTCGTGGTATCCTTCAGCCTTTCAAGTGGACGCCAACTTGAAAGACCCCCCCTCAATACTCGTGAAAACCGGAAGGCGAGAACGGCAGTGTCTGCTGCTGCTGAAAAAACTGCCGTTTCGTCCTCCTGATAAAAGCCCGCAGTGATGCGGGCTTTACACTTACATACTTCCAGCGCAAAAGTATGCAAAAAGTACCCATACGAAATGCGCAGTATCCAAGAAGTTCAAAATATATTGTAGTATTATTTATCCAAATTGCCCGACTTTTCTTTCATTTAACAATTATATTACATACAATGAAGAAAGCACCTTAAAACGGACGTGTTCAAAATATGAAGGCTGACTGCAGACGATCCCGGGAAACCACTTAAAGCGCCATTGAATGCCTGTGTGCTTCTGTCTGCTCTTCCTGAGCTTTTGGACAAGCTTTTTGTACAAAAAAACAGAATGAGGGATTGGATGAACACTGTTATTTCAAAGTTTGAGCAACTAACTTCCTTCTTTAATCATTTGAAGCAAATTGACAGCGATACATTTTATGAGCCAATTGATGATAACAAATGGTCGACCGCGGCGATTGTCGCTCACTTTCATTACTGGGATCAGAAAATTGCTTCTGAACGTCTTCCCGTCATGATTTCCGGCGGTAAAACGAACGGCTGGGACGGCACGGTTGAGGCAGTAAACCGCAGAGCAGCCACTTACGCCCGTACCCGGTCCATGCAGGAACTGATCGATCAGGCAATCGTATCCCGCCTGAAACTGGCTGAACGGCTTCATGCATGCAATTTGGCAACAGAGTTTCAGGTTGATCAGAAAACGTACAGCATTCTTGAATATGTGGAAATGCTCTGTAAGCACGACGAACAGCACGTAAAAGAAGTGGCAAGCTTCCTTTATTCTTCTTATATAGGGGAAAGCATCCACTCCCTGCAGATCAATTCATAGCATCCAGCCTCCGCTGTGACGGAGGCTTCTTTTTTGTCTCCTGGCGGCCTCCAGCAGTGCCCCGCGTATATTTTTTGGGGTTTTTCGAACTTTTTTTACATTAAAAGCAGGATTTCTCCCCTGTTGTCCGTAAGTTGTACAAAGAAAAGCGCATCATAATACTGACAGGGAGTGATAGGATGAAAACAGATCTGCTGACTGTGAAGTATGCCATGCAGAAACTGCTGAAAGAAACATTTGAAGGACCCGGTAAAAATGAGATTTACTTTACCGATCCCGGTCCCGGAGCAGGTTTACTGGAAACAATTGAACGGATCAATGCCAGAGAAGCATCTATGATTCTGCCTTCCTCACAAGCCTCCATTGCTGCTCATGTTCATCACACCCTTTACCACCTTCAGGTTATGAATGCAGGTCTGCTCAATGAAGACCGTCAAGTGGACTGGTCTTTAAGCTGGAAAATACACGAAGTTGATGAGGGAACCTGGCAGGCATTTAAAAGCCAGCTCAAAGAAGAATACGACAGTTTCAATGAAACACTGGAAAAGATTGAGTGGACCGAGCAGCAGACGCTTTACGCTTCTGCAGCACTGGCTCATTGCGCCTATCATCTGGGTTCTCTTAAACAGTTGATCGCCCAGTTGCCATAACCCGACTGCGCAAAACAAAAGTGCTCACGCTCCTATACTTCCCCTCGGCAAGTACGCCCTGCGGGGTCTACACCTGATGCTATTCCGGCGGGAGTGCGGCTCCTGGCGTTTCGCTTCGCAGGGTATAAGAAATAGTGGTACGCAGTTAACCACAATTTTTTCCTAAACGTAAAAAGAGCTGTCCCTGTGAGGACAGCTCTTTCCTGCATGTATTTTTCCTATAGAACAAGGTCCGCCGGCGCGTCTTTTACAACAACGATGACTTTTCCTTCATCCAGCTCTTCTTCAAGAGAGTGGGCTTTATTGCTGGAGAAACCGAGTTCCTCAAACTGGGCACGAAGCTCGTCCCCTTTTTTACGGAAAACGTTTTTAACAGAAGTGTCAATGCCCTGCTCACTCATATTGACGGTATTCGCATCTGCGTTGTCCGCTACGCGATCTGTCCGGTCGTCATCATGTGTCAGGATATAAACGTTGTCTTCGTCTACCCCTTTACGTTTAAGGGCTTCTACTGTTTTCACAACTTCTTCATCATTGTAAAACTCTTTGTATAGTGGTTCCATTTATATCGCCTCCTGGAATTTGAAATACCCGTAACCTGCTACTGTTAAACAGCAGCCAGGTGAAAATAATCCATTTTTCACATTTCACACGCTGTTACTATTTACTCCGCTTGTACTCGAGGTAGGCAACGGTTGTCTGGAGGTACTCTTCCACTCCGTATTTCCCGTCTGCACCTCCGACACCGGACTGGCGCCAGCCCGCATGGTAACCCTGAATCGCTTCAAAATTCTCACGGTTCACAAACACTTCACCAAATTTCAGCTCATTTACGGCACGCATAACTTCATGGTAGTTTTCCGAAAAAATAGAGGAAGACAGACCATAGACCGAATCGTTGGCCAGCTTAATCGCTTCATCAAAATTGCTGTAGGTTGCGATCGGCAGCACCGGACCGAAAATTTCCTCCCGGAGAATATCCATGTCCTGAGACACGTTTGTGAGTACAGTAGGTTCGTAGTAAAAACCTTTACCGTCCCCTGCCCGTTTGCCGCCGGTCAAAATTTCCGCACCGTTGTCCACTGCGGTTTTGACCGCTTTTTCAACGGACTCCAGTTGTTCGCTGCTTACAAGAGGTCCGTAATCATTGTCCTCATCAAGAGGGTCGCCGGTCCTGAGATCGTTCATTTTCGCCGCTACTTTATCCATAAATGCTTCTGCGATCGACTCATGAACATAGACCCGCTCCGCATTCGTACACACCTGGCCGGAATTGATCACACGGGACTCGATTACTTTTTCCACTGCCAGATCAAGATCAGCATGTCCGCTGACGATCGCCGGCGCTTTTCCTCCCAGCTCCAGGTTTACTTTTGTAATGTTTTCCGCAGCTGCTTCCATTACCTTTGAACCGGCTGGAAAGCTTCCTGTCAGACTGACCATCGCTACCTTTCTGTTAGAGGCTAGTTCCGTCCCAACGGAAGATCCACTGCCTGTAATCAGATTAAATACACCTTTCGGAAGATCGGTATGCTCGTGGATCAGTTCAGCAAATTTGATAGCTGTGAGCGGCGTCTGCTGGCTCGGTTTAATCACAACCGTACAGCCGGTTGCAAAAGCCGGCGCCACTTTCCTGGCAAGTACCATCATAGGAAAATTCCACGGCACGATGCCCGTTACGACTCCGATTGGTTTTTTGAGTACAAGAATGTTTTCATCCGGATTGTCACTAGGGACCACATCGCCCTCCACACGACGGGACCATCCGGCCATGTAGCGAAAATACCCCACCGTCATTTCGATTTCGTCTTTGGCAAGTCCAATCGTTTTTCCCTGCTCCTCGGAAAGCAGCCTGGCAAACTCGTCCGACTGTTCTTCAAGTTTATCTGCTATCACAGTGAGAAAGCCGCTCCGCTCAGGCGGGGAGGTTCTCTCAAAAGTCAGCTGGGCATCAAACGCCGCATCAATTGCACGCTTTGCATCAGCATCGGTTCCTTTTACGATCGTGCCGATTACTTCTTCCGTAGCAGGGTTGATCACGTCAATTGTCTCTTCAGCATCACTCGTGACAAATTCCCCGTTAATATAAAATGACTTCGTCAAATACAGCACCTCCGCAAAGATCGTTATCGGCTGAGTCTCTCATACCGGATACATCTGTCATTTACCCGAATCTGCAAGGGTAAAACGAAATATGCTCACGCGGCAACGGCATCGAGAGGCCGGGTTTTCCCGAGCCTCCCAAAATTGCCTACTTTGCCGTCTCGCGGACGTTCACTCTATCAATTCTGTTTCCGACAATATAGTATAATGAAGAATAATTACCCAGTTGGAAAGGACGTCGTTTATGCGCCATTACGAACAGCTGCTTGAAAGCTACAACAACCATGCCGGAGACCGGGAAAAGATGACTCTCACTGGCTGGAAAGAGAATGAACGGATTAGGTTTCTTGAACGTCTTAATAAAGGGGCCCGCCTTCTTGACCTCGGGGCAGGAACAGGTGAGCACGGGGCATTCTTTTTGCGTAACGGGGTGGATGTGACCTGTGGGGACTTTTCACCGGCCATGGTCAGCGCCTGCCGGAAAAAATGGCTGAAAGCGGAAGTAGTTGATTTTTACTCACTGAAAACAGACCGCCCGTTTGATGCCGTCTGGTCAATGAATGCCCTTCTCCACGTTCCGAAAGCAGATCTGGGACTTGCTCTGGAAAATATTCGCGGGGTGCTTGTGTCGGATGGTCTCTTTTATCTCGGCCTGTACGGCGGGGAGGATTCAGAGGGTGTGTGGGACAGCGACCCGTATGAACCGAAGCGCTTTTTCTCTTTTCATACAGAGACCGGGATTCGGGAGGCTGTTCAGCCATATTTTGATGTGCTCGAGTACAGGTATACGGCACTGGAGAAAGGTCCGGACTATCACGCGCTGATGTTAAGGAAAAGGGAGGAAAGCTAGAGAGCGCGCCAGGGGGCACTCTCTTTTTTTGCTTTAGTTGAGTTATGCCGTGGCTGAGGGTTAGTTTCAGGGAGCTATTTGTGACATTGGTGCCGGTAGAAGTCCAGGAAAGGCAGTTTTTGTAAACTTGTGGGAGGTGGTATAGTTCTTTAAAAAATGAGGTGGTGTTGCTTCGTGATTCTAAAAAACAGAACAAAGCCAGTTGAGCTCATTATTCTCCAGTCTCTGCGTGTGAGGTCAAGGCTTGATCCGGCAGACGCCCTGCGCCTTGAAAATCTGGATAAAGGCTATGCAGGGGAAGTGCAATTTGACAATCGGCTCTCGGCTGCAGGCTGGAACGGCCTTTTGATCAATGATCTTCTTCTTGATTACCGCGGCACTCTATTTCAAATTGATTCGTTATTGCTTCAGCCTGATGCGGTTTACCTCTTTGACGTAAAGAATTATTTCGGGGATTTTTTTCTGGAGGATGGGAAGTGGATTTCCGAATATAAGGAAAAGGAAGTTAAAAATCCCCTTCTTCAGCTGAAACGAACGGATTTCGCATTTCGCAGCCTCCTGAAAGACCTCGGTTTCTCCCCTTTGATTAGAAGTAATCTCGTTTTTATAAACCCTGAGTTTCACTTGTTTCAGGCTCCCAGAGATCTGCCTGCAATTTTTCATTCGCAGCTTAATCGTTTTTTATCCCGGATAGGCAGGAAGAGCGCGGCGCCCCCGTCGTACAGGGACGATGCTCTCGCCCAGAAGCTGCTCTCGCTTCATGTGGAGGACAATCCGTACGCGCGTATTCCCAGGTATGAGGAACAGGATCTGCGGAAAGGGATTTACTGCCCAGGGTGCTTTAGGTTTTATTCGGCGCAGCATCAAAAGAGAAACGTTGTGTGCTCAACCTGCGGCTATCGGGAGTCAAACACTGAAGCTGTTCTACGAACAATTGAAGAATTCCATGTTTTGTTTCCCGATAAACGGATTCAGACACAAAGAGTTGTTGAGTGGTGTGGAATTTTGGATCAACGTACTGTACGTAGAATCTTAGGGAAACATTTTGTGCGGCAGGGAAAAGCAAATGCTTCAATTTACGTGAATTCCGATCCGATCTGATGTCCAATGGAGAAATTTATTCACCTAGAGATTTTATGTCCGAACTTCCCCCGAGTTCGGACATTTCTCCTTCCTCTCGCTGCGTTATGTCCGAACTTCCCCTGAGTTCGGACATTTCTCCTTTCTCCCGCTGCGTTGTGTCCGAACTTTCCCCGAGTTCGGACATTTCTCCTTCCTCTCGCTGCGTTGTGTCCGAACTTCCCCCGAGTTCGGACATTTCTCCTTCCTCTCGCTGCGTTATGTCCGAACTTCCCCTGAGTTCGGACATTTCTCCTTTTTCGCCCTGCGTTATGTCCGAACTTCCCCTGAGTTCGGACATTTCTCTTTTTTCGCCCTGCGTTATGTCCGAACTTCCCCTGAGTTCGGACATTTCTCCTTCCTCTCGCTGCGTTATGTCCCAATCCCCTGTGTCCGTCAGAGTTAAATCATTTTGCACAATCCCCCCACACAAAAAAGGTGCTCCCTGATCAAATCCGGGAACACCTGGGGACCGCCCCCTCCTCTTAATCAGCAAGAGGTACGAGGTCGTTCTGAATTGCATGGATCACAGCCTGGGAACGGCTTTTTACGCCGAGCTTTCTAAGAATCTTGCTTACGTGTATCTTAACTGTTTTGTCACTGATAAACAGTTCGTCAGCAATGTCTTTGTTGCTCATCCCTTTCACGAGACATTCGAGCACATCCTTTTCACGGGCCGTCAGTTCATTCTGGTTCTTTTCGTTCGCTTTTTCCTGGGGCTGCTGGTGCAGGTCAAGAAGCTTTTTGGCCATTGAAGGGTGAATAACCGCTTCACCGGACATAAGGCTGCGGACAGCATCGACCACTTCCTCTGAAGGAGCATCCTTCAGGAGATAGCCTTCTGCTCCTTTCGTAATGGCAGACATGAAGTATTCATCATGCTTGTACATCGTCAGAACAAGGATTTTAATATCCGGCCAGCGCTCTTTCACTTCTGCTGTCACGTCAACACCGTTTTTGCCGGGCAGGTTAATATCCATGATGACAATCTCAGGCTGGACTTTTTCGAGAATCTTAAGGGCTTCTTCTCCGGATTCGGCTTCGGATATCACATTAAAGTCCTTTTCCATGGAAAAAATCGTCTTAAGTCCGTCGCGCAGCACCGTATGGTCATCTACAATCATAATGTCAGGCATCGTCATTCCTCCTCTCGTCAGAGCCGGGAAGATGAAGCTCAATCATCGTTCCTTCCCCGGGTCTGCTCTCAATTTGCAGTACGGCTTCAGCTTTCGCTGCTTCCTCATTCATATTCAGTATGCCAAAGTGCTTGCCTTTACGGGATTTGATCAGAGCGTCCTTTAACAGGAATCCTTTCCCGTTGTCACTAACGGTAAGAAGAAAACCGCCCTCCTCGCCGGGCACGCCGCTTACGACCACCTTATCGGCATCTGCATGCTTCATGGCATTCTGAATACTTTCCTTAAATGTATTATATACCAGCTTTTCTTTTTCTGGGGCAAGTCCCGGTGCTTCTTTCCACTTGAGTTCGATCTCTACATCCGGGTGCTCATTCCGGATCCTTCCCGTTTCTTCCTTAACTGCTTTTAACAGTCCCTGGGCATCGGTTGGAAACGGCCGGAGGGCATAAATCGATTCCCGTATTTCTGTCAGGCTTTTTCTCAGCCCCGGGAGAACGTAAGTAAGCGTATCAAGCGCCTGATCGGGGCTTGCCGCCGCTTTTCTTTTTGCAGTTTCGAGTTGCATAACCGTTCCTGCCACAGACTGGGCAATGCCGTCATGAATTTCTCTGGCAATTCGATTACGCTCTTCTAAAATCATTCGCTGCTCACGCTCAATAATGAGGGTTCTTCCTTTTGTAATGACTTCCAGCTGATTGGCAAGGGCCTTTACAACCTTCAGTTCATCGGGCCGCGTTTCCTGAGCACGGCGCCTGCCAATGATAATCAGCCCGTGCATTTCACCGTCATCATACATGGGACAGACGACAGCCGAACGAATGGCCTTATGAAAAACAGTGCTCCACCAAGGATCTCTCTCTATGGACATGACTGCTGTAATGGATTTTGTCTTTTCAGACATACGCTCCACTTCTTTTCTTGCCGGCATTGGTGTCCCTTCTCCTGTATCAAGTTCACACTGCCATTCGCCTTTTCGTTTCATCCAGATGCTGAGCGCGTCAAACTCGAATACTTTTTTGAGATGCTGTTCAATACCACTGAGCCAATCCTTTTCAGGAATATGGCGGTTGAGCTCCTCACTGATCGTCACCAGTCCCTCTAGACGCTCTTTTTCACGCCGCAGCTTAAAGTTGCTCGATCCGATGAGAGCCATGGCAACGAGTGGCGAGAAGAAAAAGAAGAAAGAAAATACATCCACTACGTCACCGCGGTCCTGATTACCGAGTACAAAAAACAGCAGCAGATAAAAATAGGACAGAACCATTCCGATGAATTCCAATGATATCTTTTTCATAAAATCATTCAGCGGAAACGGCTGTGGCCGGAGCCAGAGCACGATGTCAACGAGAAGATGGTTAACAAAATAAAACACAAAAGTATAAACGGCTGTATAAACAAGGAGACCAGTCAAGGAATCCGGCATCGCTCCCCAGCTGTCCGTAACCGCAAGAGCCACCCCTTTACTCACAGCCAGACTGATTACAAGCTGAGCCGGGTTAAACGTGATAATAGACAGTGGCCTCTGCTGCATCCGATGAATCGTGGCCACAACAACCGTGTACGTAACCAGCGCAACGCTCAGGCCGAACAGAAGATCTACTGTGAAAATGACCGGGAAACCAAGGGTTATGGCTCCCTTCCAGACAGGGATTGCAAAGTGTTCGGTTATGAAAAGAAAGACCACTAGCAGAAGCAGGATGGAAAAAGACCAGGGAATTTCAAGGAAATAAAGACTTCCAAGGGCAATCGCTGCTCCAAGCACAGTCACAGCGTTCATATACCAGCGGGCATGCGCTTCCTTTTTTTCAATAATACTCGTTTGAGGATTTGTATTTTTATTATTTTCATTCTCCATTTATTCATCAGTCCCCCGGAGGCTTATTCCTTTAATAGTAACATGCGGGCTCCTGTTGGTAACGTATGACTTAATTTTATGCATTTAGGATACAAAGCAGGGGAAAGATACCTCTCAGCAGCTATTTTTCCATGTGGCATGTTTAAGGAATGCCAGCACCGGAAATAGGTCAGTAAATGCCGGTCAAAACAGTGGCCGGATGATCGATTCTATATAAAAAGGAGACCAGATCATGACTGGAAAAGAAGACGATCTTAAAGTTACGGAAAACCTGGAAAAAGGATTGCGGCAGAATCACGGAATCGGGCACGAAAGTCTGAACTCGAGCCTGGAAAAAAAGATTGAAGTGGAAAGACGCCGTGAAAAAAGCCATAAGCAAAGCCAGCAGATCGAACGGGAAATCTCCAACGATCTTCACCATAACAGAGAATAGTATCAGAAATTCCGTAAATCCCCGGCAGCCGGGGATTTTTTGTTTTATTTCGCAAAACGAAATGTTTAGACCTGTCCAAAAAGAGGAAAAGCCCACCAGAACCAACAATACTATTCTGGAGGGATGTACGAATGGCAAATACACAGCAGCAGGCACAGGAAAAAGTGGAAAAGATGGATCAGAACAAGAAGGAGCAGATTCTTAAGGATTTCAACGAATTTGAAAACTATCTGGCAGACAAGATTAACAAAGGTGAAAAAATTGGTTTGGGTGAAGAACAGCTAGCGAAAGGTGCCGAGCGGGTTGCCGAGTATCTGAAGAATCACG
This sequence comes from Alteribacter lacisalsi, assembly GCF_003226345.1. Taxonomy (GTDB): domain Bacteria; phylum Bacillota; class Bacilli; order Bacillales; family Salisediminibacteriaceae; genus Alteribacter; species Alteribacter lacisalsi. The sequence goes on from NZ_PDOF01000004.1 coordinate 70,610, forward strand.
AAGAGCCGAAGAACAGTGAAGAAAAGCTGCTTCAGGAAATGTGGAAGGTAGCTGACGATGAAGAAAAGCACAAGATGGCCCACGTACTCGTCAAGCTTGCAAAAAAAGATGGCAACGAATAGTTTTGTTATGAACTTCTGCCGGCGAACCCGTTTCGCCGGTTTTTTCTTTGTGCATTCAGGCGACTGAGGCCAGGATAAATGGAAAGTATTCAGATGATAATGCAGCAAAAAAGGCTGGGACAGAAGTATTCATACAGTCGAAAATCCGAACAATCTGCAAGCGGTGCAGATCAATCACAGCTGAAATATACACCGCTTTCCGCGGGAAGCGGCTGAGCCCTCGTGTGATTCGAACTGCGGGGTGTCATCAATGCTTTTCCTCCCGCAGGAGTCCGCGTATATTTCATCCGCTAAAGCTTTTTGTCCGGATTTTCTTCTATACATTTTACTTTTGTTCCAGCCTCTTCCTATTCATGTTATGGTTTGGTATGCTGCTTTGCCGCTTCGATATAAGAGGAAATATCCACATCCAGCTTATCGGCAAGTGTTTTCCCAAGCTCTTCATCTGCCCGGTAGAAGTTGCACACTACACGCAGCACAGTTTCTTCTGCCACATCACCTAAATCGTCAGTTAGGTTACGGATCACCGCCTCCTGCTCTTCTTCGGAATACCTGCGCCATACCTGACCGGCCTGGCCGAAGTCGTTCTGCTTTTCAATCGGCTGCCTTCCGGTTACACCTTCAAGTTTCTGCCGGTACTCCTCCTGGGACTTGTCTTCTTTCGGTGTAGTCTCATAACGGTTCGGCTCATAGTTAATACGGTCTGTCTGCTGGCCGACCGGCATGAATCCATCACGCTGATTATTGTCCACTTTTGCAAACGGACAGTTGACCGGAAGCTGGAGGTAGTTTGGTCCGATCCGGTGACGCTGCGTATCTGAATAGGAAAACAGACGCCCCTGAAGCATTTTGTCTTCGGACGGTTCAATTCCCGGTACAAGGACACCAGGGTTGAAGCCGACAGACTCTGTTTCCGCAAACACATTATCCGGATTCCGATTCAGTTGCATCGTTCCCACGTGATGATAAGGGAAGTCCTCTTCAAACCAGTCTTTCGTTGTATCAAGGGGGTTGAAGTCAAAGCTGTCAAGATCCTCCGGTGCACAGAACTGGACATAAAGATCCCATTCCGGATAGTCACCATTCTCAATCGCCTGATAAAGGTCATTGGAGGCATGGTTAAAATCTTCTCCCTGGACTTTCGTGGCTTCATCGGCAGAGAGGTTTTCAATACCCTTTTTCGGCACCCAGCGGTATTTTACGTAAGTCATATTACCGAATTCATTCACCCATTTAAAAGCATGGACACTTGATCCGCGCATGTTGCGGTAGGACGCTGGAATCCCTTCATCGGAAAACAGGTGAAGCATCATATTCGTCGATTCCGGACGAAGGCTCATAAAATCCCAGTAGCGGTCCGGATCCTGAATGTTCGTTCGAGGGTCCGGCTTTAGTGCGTGCACCATGTCCGGGAATTTCATAGCGTCACGAATAAAGAAGACAGGAAGATTGTTTCCGACGAAGTCATAATTCCCTTCCTCTGTGTAGAATTTAATAGAGAATCCGCGAGGGTCACGCAGCGTCTCAGGAGAGTGATTCCCGTGAATAACAGTGGAAAAACGAACAAAAACCGGTGTTTCCTCTCCTTCATTCTGAAGGAATTTGGCCTTCGTATATCTTTTCATGCTGTTTTTCACTTTAAAAACGCCGTGCGCTCCTGCTCCACGGGCATGGACCACACGCTCCGGCACTCTTTCACGGTCAAAGTGTGCGAGCTTTTCTATGAGCTGGTAATCTTCCAGAAGGGTTGGGCCATTCTGACCTGCCGTTCTTGAATTCTGGTTATCTTCTATCGGAACGCCCTGGTTTGTCGTAAGCTTTCTGTTGTTCATCAATACATTGCCTCCTGAATAAGTAAGATTTGATCTGCATTCACTTTTTTAACTCCGACAGCTTTAATAATAATGATTTTTATTTAATAATGTCTAGTGATACACTCAGGTGAAGTGTAGGATCTTGCTTAAGATTGATTGTTCACATTTTCTTAATCTCAGTTGAACCTTCACGTTTTTCAATCAAAAACAAATAATGACAGCTTATAAATGATATTCCACATCGTTCGACACCTTAAACCTGAGCCGTCCACCGTTCCTGCATGCAAAAAAAGACCCCGGCTGCACAGCCGGAGTCGTATTCAGGATCTCGTATTTCTCTTCTCTTTTATCTAAGGAATCTATACTCCCTGGGAAGCCGCTGACTTCTGCCTGACAGAAGGCTGTATACTTTGACGGGGGGGAGGCGGCGGAAGATCATCTCCCTTCGTTCGGATAAGAAAGATCCTCCGGTCCCGGTAAAGATAGAACATAGACAAAGCAAAAGCCAGAACATCGGCAATCGGAAACGCGAGCCAGACACCTGTAACCCCAAAGTAATGAGGCAGGATCAGCACCAGCGGAATTAAGAACAGCACCTGACGGGCCATGGAGAGAATCAGTGCCGGACGTGCCATTCCAAGCGCCTGATAGATTCCTCCACTCACAACCTGCACGCCGATCAGAATGGCTGCTGCAAAGATAATCCGGATCCCTTCCACACCGACAGCAATCGTAGCCGGGTCTGTTGTAAATATCCGCATAAACCAGTGCGGCACGAACATAGCAAGAAGAAAGACGCCGATGGAAAATACGGTCACAACTTTCAGGCCGAGCCAGACGGTTTCCTTTAACCTGTCATACTGCTTTGCCCCGTAATTGTAGCCCACAATCGGCTGCATCCCCTGCAGCACACCAAGCATCGGCATCAGGGTGAACATGGCGATTCTTTGAACAATCCCGAATACCCCGACATAAAAGTCCCCGCCGAAGCGGATGAGCATCGCGTTAATGGCAATCATCATCACACTTCCAGCCACCTGGCGGACAAGCGCAGGCATCCCTATGACAATCACTTCTTTAACAACACGAAAATTCAGCCGGAAATCAGCCAGTGCCGGTGTGAGCGAACTTTTTCCTTTTACAAAGTACTGAATCGTGACAATGGACACTGAGGCCTGGGCAATAACCGTGGCAATCGCTGCTCCCTGTACGCCCATATCAAGCCAGATGATAAACACGGGATCAAGAAGGATGTTGATCACCGACGGGATAATCATCGTCATCATGGCAAATCTGGCGTTTCCCTCGGAACGGATAATACTGTTGGTCGCAAATGCAAAGGAAAAGAAAATGGTTCCCAGCATAATCGGAAATAAGTACTCTGTTGCATAGCCCAGAGTGACAGGCGTCGCTCCGAACAGAAGAAGAACCGGTTCGAGTATCGTAAAAGCCCCGATAAAGCCAATGACGCTGAAGATGATGATCAGTGTCAGAATATTACCGAACACCTGATTCGCTTCATTCCCGCGCCCTTCCCCGAGCCGCCGGGATATGACTGAAGCTCCGCCGATCCCGACCGCTGCGGCAACAGCCATAATGATCAGCATAACCGGAAAAGCTATCGTGACACCAGCGACCCCCTCAACCCCGACAAACCAGGAGATAAAGATCGTATCGACGAGGTTGTACAGCCCCATTACGAAGACACCAACCATCGCCGGTATCGACATATCGCGGAGAAGCTTCGGAATTGGTTCGGTACCGAGCCGCCTACTCTGTTCTTTCTGATCCATCCGTCTCTCCTCCTTCCTCATTCAGATTCTTCTGCATCCGTTTCATCCACGAAATCATGATTTGTTTTTCTTCACTGGAAAAACCTTCAGTAAGCTTCTGCTCGAGGGTTTCAAGCTTTTTCATGAACTTTTCCTCCAGAAGTTTACCCTTATCTGTAATCGTAACGATTTTTGTTCTGCGGTCCTCTTTACTAGACTCTTTTTCAATCAGCTCGTGTTTAAGCATCGATTCAATAATGCCGTTCATCGTCGAACCTTTCACGTGGAGCCAGCGCTGAAGCTCGGACTGCTTCTGGTCCCCTTCATGAAACAGAACATAAAGCACGCTGGCCTGTGCCGACGTAAGCCCCAGTTCAGAAAGGTTTCTATTATATTTGTTTTTCAGCAGATGGCCGACCATGCTGATTTGATGGCCTGCCATTTGTTCCAGCCGGCTTGTCATAATTACTTAGCCCCCTAATTAATATCTCCCTTTATTTAACCATGTGATGCCTGTATAATCAATGATTTGGTTCAAAAAAGATTAGCTAACTAAAATTCCGATAATTGAAATACCTCCACTATCCTGTTTATGCTGTCAGAGCCAGGGGTATTCTGAACATAAGAAAACCATCCTATGGAGGAATTAACCATGAAAAAATTCGGACTATCTATTGCAACACTCGCACTTGGAATGATGATTATCGGATGCGGAAACGGTGATAACGGTGAAGAAGAGGATATCGGCACCCCGGTGGATAACGGGGAGGAAGAAGATGAAGATGAAGAAGGGCTCGACGTTGAGGAACTGCAGGAAGAACTCGGTGAAGACGATGACGAAGAAGATGAGGAGGATGAAGAAGAAAACGGTGACGATGACGAAGATGAAGGCACTGACGAAGAGGACGAAGACGACAGTGACGAGGAAGATGAAGATGAGGAGGATGAAGAAGACGAGGAGGATGAATAACCGGAAGCTGTGCGCCTCGCGTACAGCTTTTCTGCTGTAACACGCCATTCCCCAGACTTGTTTATCTCCCTCTTTTCCCGGGTACTTGCCGAAGTATAAACAGCAGTTACTATATTTAAAGGAGGGATCTATTATGAAGAAACTCAACCTTACTCTTGCCGCCCTTGCTCTTGGCGCCATGGTTACAGGATGCGCTGTAGATGATGAGGAACGGGATGCAGGAGATCAATCAGACGTTTCCGATCCAGGTGGAGATGATGATGTTCCTGAAGTGGATGAGGATGAAAATGGTGAAGATGACGATGAGGAAGATTAACCCTGAACCGTGCGCGCTGCGTGCGGTTCTTTTTTACGATGGCTCTGTTAAAGCTTGATGTTGTTTTTTAGAGAAAGTTGATTGGAGCGAACGCCCGACACTCCTGCGGGAAAAGCACCGACGGAAGACCCCGCAGTGCGTTTTTCCCGAGGAGGCTGCAGTGGTGCCCGCGGAAAGGGAGGGCAGGGAGCGGAAATCAACAATAGATTTTAACAGAGCCTTTACGATAAGAGCCGGCCGGGGGCCCGGCTCTTATTCATCAGTCCCCCTCTCTGTAAAGACCGCGTATAAACAATCCGTTTATTGTACATCCTATCCGGTGAAATATACCAATTTATGGAGGAATACGTATGAAGCGCTTTTTACTTACGATCGCTGCCCTGGCCTTTACACTTATTTTTACTGCCTGCGGGACAGCCAATGACGCTCCGGAAGAGAACGGGACCACCGGTGATAATGGGGATATGGAGCAGGATGATGAATTTGACATGGATGATGAGGATGATAGTACTGCTACAGACGAAATGGCAGGCGGAGACTGGTATGAGGACCTTAATTTCTCTGATTTCGAACTCGAAGTAGAATATAATGGTGACGAGTACGAAGCCGAGTACGAGTATAATAACGGCAATCCTGAAGCAAAAATTGAAGATAAGCAGGGCGGCACTGAAGAGGAAATCAGCGGGCAGGAAGCGCTCGATGAACTGGAGCCGATTCTATCAGACCTTGAGCTGAACGCTGACATGGACGAGCAGGAAATGATTGATACTGTTCTGACCGCCTTCAATCTTGATGATAACTACGACAAGTTCGAGCTTGAAGTGGAATTCTTTGACGAAGGTAAAGTCGAGGTCAAGGACGAATAGCATCAGGCATCCGGCACAACGGTGGAAGATCACTTCCACCCGTGTCATACTGGAGGGCAACAGTGACGGTTAAGGAGTGTTTCGGTGCGAAAAACAATTAAAGAGGTCAGCGGTAAAATCCTGCCTGACGATCCGGTTTATGACCTTACGGACGTCTCCCCTAACGAAATGGCTGTTCTTGACCTTGCATTAAAGGACCGGGCAGACATTATGCGTCAGGTCGCGCAGGCTGAAAAAGACAATGCTGAAATGTACCTTCAGATGGCCGAAGAAGCCGAAAATCTTCGGGAGGCCATTAAAAAATAGCCACCTCCCGTTTTATCCACCATCTCCTCCCTGTGCGGGAGGAGGTTTTTTGTTCTTCTTCAGAGGGAAACGCTCTGTAAACTGCAGAACTGGAGGATATATGATGGCCTTTGACTACGATCAGGATTTCGACTCGATTGATTTCAGAAAGCAGCCAGAGAAATACCAGGTCGGACGCGGGGAACAAGGTGTTCTTCTCGTTGAACCTTATAAAAGCGAGATTCTCCCCCACTGGCGGTTCAAAACCCCTGAAGCGGCCAAAGAATCATCGGAGAAAATCTATCAGATGTTTGAGGAATACCGTGAGAACGATGATTTCGTCGGCATGGATATGGCCCGAAAATTCATCCAGATGGGCTACACCAGAGCTCGACGCTACGCCAATTATAAAGGCGGTAAAAAATACGATAAGGACGGGAACATCAACGAACGGGACATCGATGATGAAAAAGCCCAGTCTGCCCACATTTTCGAAAGGAAATGGATTAAAGTACGGGAAGATGAGGATTATCTAAAACGCAAAAAAGCACACCAGAAGGAGTACGGTTAATTCATGTTGCCGATTAACATGCATGCACTAAAAAAACCGCCCCGTTTTTGAATAAGGGCGGTCTGACGGCAGTTCATCTACCACTGCTGGTTTTTGATCATCAGGAGCCCGTGGGCCATCAGGCCGAGTCCGATCCCAACGCCAACACCCATAAGCAGACCGAGCCAGATGACGTGGATTATAAAACCGGTAATCAGGCCGAGAAGCAGGCCAATACCTAGAAAGAACAGATAAAAAAGGACAAGTGATTTTTCAAGTAGTTTAGTCATCAGCAAATTCTCCTGTCTCAGCGGCTGTAGGTTCGAAGCTTGTTAGGGTCGAATGGAGGAACAATTCCTTCCTCTGCCGCCCTTCCCAGAAGTGATTCCACAGCAGCGTAGCCTTCTTCCCCAAGATTCCGGGTAAATTCGTTTACATAGAGCTCAATATGAGCGTTAACCACGTCTGGCTCCATTTCCTGTGCATGCTCCAGCACATAAGCCCGCGAGGCTTCGGGGTCCGCCCACGCTTTCTCAACCGATACCCTGATCCAGTCTTCCAGACGGGGAAGATCAGCCATGTCCCGCTTCGCTATAATCGCCCCGAGCGGAATTGGGTGGCCGGTTTCTTTTTCCCACCATTCTCCAAGATCGGCCAGCATCGCAAGGCCGTATTGTCCGTAGGTAAACCGCGCCTCGTGTATGACAAGTCCGGCATCAACCCTGCCGTCCCTGACGGCAGGCATAATTTCATCAAACGGCATGATGCGGATCTCACCTACTCCGCCGGGCACCGATCCTTTTGCCCAGAGCCTGAAAAGCAGATACGCCGTCGATCGTTCACTTGGTACAGCAACGGTTTTGCCGGCAAGCGACTCAGGGCCGGCACTTCCTTCTGCCGTAAGCACGAGCGGGCCGCAGCCCCGCCCAAGAGCGCCTCCGCACGGAATAAGGGCATAGTCATCGAGAACCCAGGGCAGTGCCGCAAAGGATATTTTCATGACCTCGGGACCTTCACGGTCGATCGCCCAGTGATTGGTTATATGAATATCGGCATACGTGACGTCAAGCTCCGGCGCTCCTTTAATAAGCCCGTGCGCCAGCGCATGAAATGTGAACGTATCATTTGGACATGGGGAAAATGCTATTTTCATCTCAGAAAACCTCCTTTAATTTTGCCCCGGCTTCTGTAAGTCCGACAAAAGCCTCTTTGATCTTCCACGCTTCCCTGTCTCTGGGTCCAACCGGATTGGAGATGGTTCTCACTTCCGCAAATGGGACTGAAAAAGCTTCCGCGGCTGCAGCAGCACCAAAGCCTTCCATTGCTTCACAGACGGCATCGGGGTAGCTTTGAGCCAGATGGTCCGCTGTCGCGGCTGAGCCTGTGACAGTCGACAGCGTCAGAACATCTCCTGTAACTGCTCCGGGAATTGCCCGCTGAAGTTTTTCCAACGTCTCAGGATCACAGGCATACGAGGACGTACCGAACCCAAGGGATTCGATTGCCACAAATCCATCAGCCGTTTCCGCCCCAAGATCTGCCGCCACGGACCGGCAGCCGATTACCGTTGCGCCAATTTCGGCCTTTCCTCGAAATCCGCCCCCAATTCCCATATTCAACACAAGGTCAAAACGCCTTTTTCCCAGTTCCTTCGCTGTCCGAGATGCCGAAGAAGCGATCCCGGCACCTCCTGCAATCACCGTAAACCGTGCGTCACCTTCAAGCCCTTTTTCGACAGCTTCTTTTTCCCCTTCCACTGCCGTTACAATGAGTATGTTATGTAGGTCAGTCATTTCGTAATCCCCTCTGTGTACAGTTATGTTCAGTGTACCAAGAGACGGCTGAAGAAGAAAGGACAGGTCTCCCGAAGCGGGAAGTCCATTCTTTTACGACATTACCTGCAGTTTAAACAAACGTTTATTTAACCGGGACTTTTTGGCGACCAGTGGCACAGTCAGACGAAATACAGGAGCAGTGTGTAAAGAATCACTCCTGCGATAAACGCCCGGTAATCACTTTCGCGCTCTTCTGGAAGCTCCTCTTTCAGTACAGTGAGGACCATCGTACCAGCGAGAACGGAAAACAAAAGAGCGACTCCGTGTTCATTGAGTTCAGCAAAAAGGCTGAGCAGCCAGCCGAGAAACACAGCTGCAGCGAGTGTATACCGGCCATATCGGTCGTACTCTTTTCTGTGCGTCTGTCTGAGGCCGTGGTCATTGGAAACAAAGTGGACCGAGAGAGCGATAAAAAAGAGCATCATTTCCGTAAGTGTCTGATTGTCGCCTCTTAAAAGCAGATAGCCAATCAGAAGATTATAAGAGAAATAGGAAAGCATATGAATTCTGAATATCCAGGGTCCTTCCGCCTCCTCCCGATCCCTGTTTGCCTCGTGTACTCTTGCCGTCCGCTCCAGTCCATAAAAAAGCGTAAGACCGGCCATGGCTACAAGATAGACGTGGTACTGACCGATTCCCAGAACTTGAAATTCCGCTTCTGCCAGCGTTTCATCATAAGCATTGAGCTTTGGGAGAATGTACATAAACACGTAAGCGATAGAAACCCCGCCCGCAACCGACAGCACCTTACTCCGCGGCACTTTCTGGAGAAAAGTAACGTACCGCGAAAACAGATGGATGAGTATAAAGCCGATTACACAAAGCAGACTGATCAAATAGACCATGGCGCCAACCCCTCTCCCGGTTCTATTCCCATACCGGAGACAGGTAAACGGCGTCACGTATCCTTAAATGAGAAGAACGCCTCATCCCATAAAGGACAAGACGCTCCTGCCTCATTTTTTAAAGTGTGATCAGACGGATGAGGTTTTTTGAAGGATCTTTCACAGCATAATGCCCTTCACGTTTCACGATGTCAAAACCGAGATTATCAAGCCTTTCGACTGCCGCTGTTCTTTTTTCCTCATTCGGAAAAGCCAGATCAAACCACCGGATCCCGGCACTGCTTGCGGCGGGAGCTTTTGCACCGCGGCTGTTCCAGGTGTTCAAGCCGATATGGTGATGATAGCCGGATGAAGATAAAAAGAGGGCGTCCCTGCCAAACCGGCACACCAGGTCCAGACCGAGTCCTTCTTTGTAAAAACGCTCGGAAGCCGGCAGATCGGCTGCCTGCATATGAATGTGACCGAGTTCAGTTCCCTGTGGCAGACCGGACCACGTTGTGTTTTCCGCAGCTTCCATAAGTCCTTTTATGTCCAGGGGCTCAGACGTCATATAAACCGAGCCTCCCTCCCATTTCCACTCGTCTGCGCCCCGGTCTGTATAGACTTCAATTCCGTTTCCATCAGGATCCGAGAAATATACAGCCTCACTCACATCATGATCCGACGCCCCGTGAAGAGGCACACCGCGCTCCGTCATGTACCGGATAAAGCGCCCGAGATCTGCCCGTTCAGGAAGAAGAATGGCAAAGTGGAACAGGCCGGTTTCATATGGTCGTCTCGGGGTCACACCTTGACCTTCTTCAATGGTGAGAAACGGTTGTCCTCCTCCTGGCACCAGCAGCTGCACGACACCTTCCCGTTCCTCTTCTGCCTGAAAACCAAGCACAGTCGTATAAAATGACACGGCTCTATTCAAATCCCCGGTCTTAAGACGCAAGCCGCTAGCAAAAACGGCAGGCGCCTGATGAAATCGAGACATTTGGACTCCTCCTCAGTTTACTTACTTTTTGTAAGTTAATTATACTGCCGCCTGGAAAAGAACACAAGAGAAGATCCTCGCCCGGCTCCTCTTGAATCATTTCGCTGTCCAGGTCACCTCGTTTTTAATATGATTCGGCTTTTTTCATATCATTTCTCGTCTTCCGGCTACCGCTTTAATACGACACTACTTCTCTCAGTTCCTTCCTCCACACATGCACACTCCGCTCTGCGGCAAGAATGAAGTTCTGGTAAACTGAAACCAGACTATTACCCCAGGGGGGAACAGCATGTCTAATCAGCTGTCTAAATTTTTGATTCTTCTTTTCATCCTGCCGTTCCTAGCCACTTCGCTAATCTGGCTCAGGGACGTGCGAAGTGGTGACGCCATGCGGGTGATTGAATACGCCCCGATCCTCCTTGTCTGGATCATTGCTGCATTTATCGGCTTTCAGATCTGGCGGCTCATCAAAGACCTGATCGCTTCCAGAACATAGTAAAACCTCTCCGGTCCTGTTTCCGGAGAGGTTTTTTACACTTCCTGCGTCTGCTGACGGCAGACATACGTACTGTTTTTTATCGAAAATCCCTTTACTTGGATTCCGCGCTTTTTCAGAAAACGTGCAGCCAAATGAACATCTACCATGTCAGATGCGACCAGATAGACCGGCTCCGTCCCGGCTTCCATGTATTGGCGGTACATATAAGGCATCGGGATATTAACCGCCCCTTCAACTGGCGCGGTATGCACGGTCTGGTAATCTCTTATATCAAGAATTCTCGCGTCTTTTTTGGTCATCAGTGTGTCCATGCTTACGCACGACACACGGAACAAAGGCATGTACCGGCGGTAAAGAAAACGTCCGGCAATTGTGGCCGCCGTTAGAACGAGCAAAATCTCCAGCACACGATCCCTCCTTTTTAATCACAGCCCAATACCGATAGGGGTATTAATAAAGCCGCATAACTTCGCCTGCTAAAGGGAAGATACCATATAGAAAGACCACTGACAATGTTTTTGCATAGGGAGGAAAAAGTGTATGCGCATCCCCGAATCACTTGCCGAACTTGGGAAAAAGCGAATGGGTGACCGGCCGGTTGAAGGATTTGTATATGGAGGAGGTCCTGAAAACCCTGCTCTTATGCTTGTTGGCGAAGCGCCCGGAGAAACCGAAATTTACGATGGACGCCCCTTTACCGGCAGAGCGGGCAAAGAACTGATGGCGTTTTTAAAGCGCCTTGACCTTACAAGGGAAGATGTCTATATTACAAGCGCAGTCCGGAGCCGGCCCTACCGGTGGGGGGAGAAACGGACCCGCGACGGGCAGACGGTGAAGCGTAAATACAACCGCCCTCCTACAGCAAGGGAGATTCTTGCCCACGCCCCGGTACTTGATTACGAGATTGCCAATGTAAAAGCACCGGTCATCGTCACACTCGGTAACGTAGGATTGAAGCGCCTGGCCGGAGCGGACAGAAAAATCTCCGACTGTCACGGCCGGCTCCTTGTTCAGCCTGTTCTCAGGCTCGGAGAAAACGGGCAGTTTGAGTGGACGGAAAAAGAGTACCGGGTTTTCCCCACGTTTCACCCGGCTTCCATCTTTTATAACCGGAGCCTTCTCGAAAAGATTCACAGTGACCTCAATCAACTCCAATCGATTCTGAGCGGAGAACAAAACTGACCGGACAGGCGCTACCCCTTTCCGTCCGGTTTTTTTATTTAATTCCTTCTTAACCTCCAGCGGTGCCTGAATGCCGCACGCTGCGGCAGGAATTTAAAAAGGCCGCCTGGAAATTCAGGCGGCCAGCTGTTACTCCAATCCTTCAGCTACTTTCAGAAGTTCCTCGTCAGAGAGATCTTCCCCGAAACTTAACAGCTCATACTGCACCTCTTCAGCCGTCCAGCTGAGGATGGTCATATCATAGACAGTAATACGCTCCCCTTCAAGATCCCCAATCTGAATCACTTCTTTATCTGCTTCTTCACCCAACCCATAAGGATCCTCCGTGGTTGAAATGGAAAGAGTAAAATACCCGAGTCCGCCATCGGTAAAATCGAGCATCGCAGCTTCACCGCCGCTTTCCTCGTAATGGAAGGCACTCTCAAATTCAAAGCCCTCAGGCAGATAGGTGAATTCCGGAACCGGCATATCCGTCGTCTCACGAAGCTCATCAAGTGACAGCATCATCGAATCGAGTTCATCTTCCCACGTCTGAACCTCCGCTCCTTCAGGAATCTCATACGCAAAGAAATCGTCACTCAAATCCAGGTTATATTCAATTTCTGTGTACACCATGGATGACGTAAAGTCGTCACTCTCCCACTCCATTTTAAGTGGCATGTAGGTTTCTTCATCAATCCAGATTTCATAGCTTACTTCTCCGAACATGGCAATCTCTTCTTCATCCACTGGGGTCAGGGAAAGGTGGATCGTATCCCTTCCTGCGATCGTTTCCTTGCCATGGGCCGTTACATCGTTTGATTCCATCATGTCTGTGAGCATTTCACGCATCATTTCTGACTGATCAGGCATGTCTTCGTCTTCCAACATCATCTCATCCATAATGAAAACACTGTTTTCCTGAGAATCGTAGAACCACGTTGTTTCACCGTCTGAGACAGAAACATAATCATCATACTCATAACGGTACTGATCGCCTTTTACCCACTCTTTATAGAAGCTGGTTTCTTCTTCACCATCATAAGTAAAACGGCTTTCCACCTCTGCGTAGTAGCTGTCCAGATTCTCCTGCGCTGCTACTGCTTTCTCCACAATTTCATCTGTGTTCTCAACAGCACAGGCTGCAGTAAACAGAAGCACTGCGCCAAGTGTAAATACGGTCTTTTTCATTTTTCTCCCCCCGGATCGTTCCTCTCTCCTGATTATACCATCTTCCCCAGACAGTAACAGGAAAAATTACTCAGTTTTTCCTCCAGCAGCCGAAGGGGTTTCCTCTTTGTCCGACACCTTCCGGAACACCCAGGAATTGAGATAAAAGAAAACGGTGGACGCACCGCCAAAGCGGATCATCCGTCTGGCTGTTCGTTTCATTTCAGGATCGGTCTGAACTTTTTCATCGGCCAGATAAATGGCGATGATTCCTTTATTTATTAGCTTATGAAAACCGGCATCAGGCATCTCTCCCAGACGCTTTTCAGCCTCGGCCTTAAACCCGCTCATTCGCTCGACCATATCGTCTTCGTCCCGGTAATAGGTGCAGAAGTTCAGCTCATCGTCTGCCAGATCCTCTTCCTGATCGATAAAATAGTCTAGCAGAATATGAAGCCCCTGGGCATATGGGAAATAGCACGATTTAATTCTGTGTGCTTCCTCCTCGTTAAGCCCCCCTTTTGATGCATAGGCGGCAAGGGTGTAGACGCCAAGTGTGGATCCCGTCCCGGCAGCAAACTCATACCAGCGCATATTCCGGACGTCCGGCACCTGCTGCTTCGTTTCCTCATACCATTCCATAAGAAACGGTTCCCGGTCTTCTTTCTTTACGTGCTTATAGACTTGAAGATTCCGGTAATGAAGGGATAACTCCTCCATCGCAGACTGGGCCTCGGCAAACGATTCAAACGTCTGGATTTTTTTCTGACAAACGGCAACAAGCGAGGAGAGAAAACCGTTATCTTCTTTTTCTGCCCGGTGTTCATAGTAAACATCTTGCAGTGTCCCCGGGGCAAGAGCCTGGCGGAGTGCTTCATGAAGGGAGCGGAAATCATTCGGATCGAGCGATTCACTCTGGTCACACAGACTATCCAGATAGTCACAGATAATCTGGTACGTCACGATAAACCAGAGCACATCGCTCCGTTTTTCCTCATCTGTAAGAAGGGCGAACACACCGCCGCCCTCACTGTGAAAGGTGTTTTCGTCTATACTTTCGAGTGCAAATTCCCTCAGTTCGTCATTCTCTATTTGTTCGGCCCTGACCCGCCATTCTGCGAGTATATTATGTACTTCAGGTACGATTTTTTTATAAACGTGATAAACCATGGTCCACATTGTCTTTGGCGCTCTCAACAGTCTTCCCCCTGTCTCCACTTGTATTTCTCTGTCTCTATTATCCTTTGAAATGCCGGTCAAACGCAAGAGGAACCATGGGTTCCCTGAAGGCGTCATTGTTTTTACTGCCGTTTTATGGTATTATAAAGGATACAATTAAATAGCTGACACGTTCCTGTAAAGACACGACCAACCTGAAGGAGGGTCAGACCAATGGAACAGCTTTATGTATTCTTAGATGATTACCGCGCAGCTCCTGAAGGCTATGTGCTCGTCACTACGATCGATGAGTGTAAAAAACTTCTCAAGGAGCATGACATTCGCCACCTTTCTCTTGATCACGACCTTGTGAGCAAAGAACGAAACGGTATGATGCTGGTTAATATGATGGTAAATGAACACCTCTATGCTGATCGGATTACCGTCCATTCCGCAAACGCCGTCGGTGGAAAGAACATGTACAACAGCCTTAGACAGGCGAAAACTGATCACAAAATGCCTCTTGCCACAGAAGTTTCCCTCAGACCCCTGCCGCTCCATTCCTATCCACAGCACATGCTTCGTCATTACGCCGTCTCTGAATAATTCCGCTCCGAATTTGTATTCTCCTATAATTTGATATAAAAAAATAAGCGTCAAACCGTACCGGTATCCGCCCATTCCGATCCGCATGAACGACTAATTGCGAGTGACTAATGCTGCAGGCTGCCGGTTTTTATGTGTGAATGAAATTTACATAAAGCTGGTTTGATTATCGGTTTCACCGACCTTCCCCACTTGAAAACAGGCCAAATGGCACCGTAAAACCAAAGTATAAATATACCTAAAGTCCAGGATGTGTTAATTTTCTAAATATTTAAATTTCCACATTGACACCTTTGTATGAAACCGTTTACAATACAAAAATAACGAGTTCTATATTTTTGAAAGGAGGAGCAGGATACATATTCATACAACATAACACCTGTTTACTCATTCGTTCGGTAAAGGTTCACCAGGTACAAAGGACAATGTTGAGGACACGTGGTGTTCGTCGACTGAGCACTCAGTCAGCCTTTTCCCTTATGACCGTCCTGCGTACCAAAACCAGCTAAAGGAGGCAGAGAATTGCGCGCGTACAAAAAAGAAGTCCGTTTTACTGTCATTATGTCCGCTTTATTCCTTGCAGCAGGGAATGTGGGGCTCTTTTTCTCCATTTTTCCCGTGGAAGGCATGCTGTTCGGCTTTCCTATTATGTACATCGTTCCAATTTTGTCCGGGTGGTTCGGAATCTTTGTTCTGACCCTCGTCGCCAGCCGGATGGGCAACCAAATTGACGAAGAAATTGAACGGGAAAGCATCCTTGAAATTGAAGAACGGAAACGGAAAGGGGCCTGACAGACATGGGAGAAGAAGCCTGGCAGTTATCAAATCCATTATTAGGTGTTGCGGCCATTGTCGCAACGTTTCTATTATTCTACGTGGTCGGATACATATCCAACCGTAAAAGTTCGTCCGTTTCGGATTTATATGTGGCCGGTGCCACCGTTGGACCATTTACAAATGGTCTGGCTATGGCGTCAACCTACATGAGTCTTGCTACTTTTCTTGGCATTACAGCACTTATCCTGCAGCTCCAGGTGCCGTTTATTATGCTGTGGATTCAGCTGATTCTGGCGATTCCACTCATTACGATTATTTACGGAACGAGCCTTCGCCGTATGGGCGCATTCTCCCCGACTCACTTTGTCCGTGAGCGGTACGGCATCTCGGCATCTATTATTGCAGCACTGTTTATGATTCTCGTGTCCATTATGTACGCTCTTGGTCAGATGATCGGAATTGCCCTTGCCTTTGAGACTGTTCTCGGGATTCCCTATCTGACCGGTCTGATTGTCGGCGGGCTGATTATCGTCGGCTACATTACGATCGGGGGAATGGCAGGGGCGTCCAACAACGCCGCAATTCAGATGGTCATTATCGCCCTTATGTTTATCATCCCGCTCGGTGCCATCATGAAAGCAATGGGCGGAAGCGGCTGGTTTTTCCCGCCACTTCTTTACGCTGATATGGTACCGGCTATGCTCGAAGCCATGCCGAACTTTTTTGATTATCAGTATTCAACGAAATGGTACGTGAGTCTGATCGCCCTGACGATTGGGTCACTCGGCCTCCCTCACCTGGCGATGCGGATTTACACAGCGAGCAGCTTAAGAAGCGCCCGCTCTGCGATGGTCTGGTTCGCATTTGTGATCGGGCTTGTGTTCTCCGCTACGTACGCTATGGGCTTTGTAGGTGTGTATGCGACTGAAACACAGGGCGTTGTCATTTCCCAGGCTGATGCTGACAAACTGACGATTATCCTGAACCTGGTCTATAACCCTGAATGGGTATCTGCTCTTGTTATCGCGGCCGCAATTTCCGCCGGTCTCTCCACACTGAGCGGAAACCTGCTGGCCATCGGAGCCCTGCTGTCCCAGGATATTATCACGACACTCAAACCGAACATACCGGAAAAGAAACGGGTCCGTCTCGGTTACGCAGCCATTTTTACGGGAGGGGTTGTGAGTATCCTTCTGGCGATTAACCCGCCTGCGTTCCTTGTGGTCAGTATTTTATGGGCATTCGGCCTCGCCGGTGTCACGATTGCGCCTCTTATTCTTGTCGGTGTCTGGTGGAAGGAAGCAAACCGGTTTGGAGCGATGGCATCGTCTGTCATCGGGGGAGCCCTTTACATTATCGTATCGCCTTTCGTTTTCCCAAGCGTAGTGATGACCGGTCACTCGGTCACAGACGGAATGGGACTATCCGGAGCGATGCTTGCGATTCCGATCAGCTTTATCCTGCTGATCGTCGTTAGCTATGTTACAAACCGGATGCCAGCCTTCCGCTCTAAACTGAGCACAAAAGCAGATCACGAGCTGATTGAGCGGATTCACGGCTGGAAAGAAGTCAATCCGGCCCGGTACAACAGCACAGTTGGGGCTGCAATCACAGTTGTCTTCTTTACTGCCATTGCCATCTGGGCCGCAATGCCTTGGAATATGTAAAAACGATGAAGGAGTACACCACGATGATTGGAAAAATGATGATCCTTGACCCGCCTGCATTCAGGCAGTTTTTCGAAATTAAACATTCAAAGCTTCTCAGCCAGCTGATCGTCTTCGGTCTCGGCCTCGCCTACGGCGCAGCCGGGATCGCGGCGAATGCCGGCTTTATTGCCAGTTTTGAAGGGGACCTGCTCAGAAATGTGCTCGTCCCCCTCATCTTTTTGTTTTTCGGTCTCCTTTCCGCCTGGATTACAAAAATCGGCCTCACCGTTCTGTTATGGGCCGGGGCAAGAGGTTTTGGCGGACCGGGCAGAATGGCACATGTGTACCGGGCAGCATCGGTTGCGCTGATTCCGGGCATACTCGCTCTTCCCCTTCTCACCGGAATGAATGTGAACTGGCTTACAATTCTCGCCATGATCTTTGGCGTGGCATGGATGTTTCTCATTTGTGTCCGGATTCATGAAGCAACCCAGGGCTTTGGCGGCTGGAAAGCGTATGCGGCTGTGTTCGCCGCGTTCGTCTTTTTTGCCAGTATCTATTATCTGGTCATGCCGACCGGAGCTCTGTAAAGAAAAGGCTATGTCAAGGTTCAGCTCTATATTGAAGCGAATGCGCGACACTCCTACGGGATAAGCGTGTTCAGGGAAGACCCCGCAAGGCGCAGCGCGCCGAGGAGGCTTCCGAACCGCCCGCGGAAAGGGAGCGCAGTGAGCGTAAATTAAAAGCATCCTCTATCAATACGAGCCATCTACAGAAAAAGAAGACGTAAATCGTCTGAAAAATAAAGGGAATTCACGATCAAATCGTGAAGATTACCAGATAAGCCATCTCATGAAAACCAACATAAGGAGGCACTACATATGAACAGAGAAGAACTGATTGCACCTGCGCAGTACAACATTACCGAAGAACTGAACCGTTTTGCCCACGATGAATCCCGTGAAGCCATCCGCTGGCGCGACGCAGAAGGCAGCCGCCGCTCGGTTTCCTACAAGGAACTGGTCGAAAAAACGAACCAGTACGCTCTTGCCCTGAAAAACCAGGGAATCGAAAAAGGAGATAAAGTCCTCATCATCCTTCCAAGACTTCCTGAAGCCTACATGACCTATCTGGCTTGTCTGAAAGCCGGAATTGTGGCCATCCCAAGCTCGGAAATGCTCCGGAAAAAAGACCTTCTTTACCGAATCGAGCACGCAAACGTCAAAGCGGTCATTTCCTACTGGAAAACCACCTCCGAAGTAAACGCCATTGACGAAAAACATCCCGCCCTAGAGCGCAGATTCATCGTCGGCGGCGAAGAGGAAGGCTGGCAGTCCCTTGAGACTCTGGCGGAATCCGAGTCCGTTGATTACGAGGGGGAAGCCACCTCAAGTGACGACATGGCGTTTCTCTCCTACACGTCCGGAACGACAGGCAATCCAAAGGGCGTGGTTCACACTCACGCATGGGGCTATGCCCACGTACGAACCTCCGCCAAAAAATGGCTCGGTGTTGAGGAAGGGGATCTCGTCTGGGCCACCGCAGCACCAGGCTGGCAGAAATGGATCTGGAGTCCGTTCCTCTCCACGATAACCCTCGGGGCAACCGCCTTTGTGTACCACGGCGGCTTCGAACCAGACACGTACCTCGGCATGCTTGAAAAAGAAAAAATCAACGTGCTCTGCTGTACGCCGACCGAGTACCGTCTCATGGCAAAAGTGGATAATCTCGCTTCGTACAGCGTCCCTCATTTAAAGAGTGCTGTCTCTGCAGGGGAACCGCTGAACAGTCCTGTTATTAACGCCTTTAAGGAAGCTTTTAACATTTCTCTCAGGGACGGCTACGGCCAGACCGAGAATACGCTGCTCGTCTGCACCACGGAGGACATGGCCATCAAACCTGGCTCCATGGGCAGACCGACACCGGGCAACCCGGTGGAGATTATCGACGAGGACGGAAAGCCGGCCAAAAACGGTGTTGTCGGGGATATCGCCGTTCACAAAGACTGTCCTGCTCTTTTCAGAGAGTACTATAATGAGCCGGAGCGCACACAGACCGCTTACCGAGGGGACTGGTACCTTACCGGAGATCAGGCCTCCCGGGATGAAGACGGCTATTTCTGGTTTGAAGGCCGGAGTGATGACATCATTATCAGTTCAGGGTACACGATCGGACCGTTCGAAGTAGAGGATGCCCTGCTGAAGCATCCGGCCGTCCGCGAATGTGCGGTTGTCGCTTCTCCGGATGAAGTGCGCGGAAACATTGTCAAAGCCTATGTTGTTCTTCGGGAAGAAGGCCGCACCGGTGACGAGGCGCTCGTTAAGGAGCTTCAGAATCACACGAAGGAAATTACGGCTCCTTACAAGTATCCCCGCGAGATCGAGTTCCTCGACGAACTCCCGAAAACTACTTCAGGTAAAATCCGCCGCATCGAACTGCGGATGAAGGAAAAATCAAAAGCATAACAAAGCTCCCCCGCCGCTGATGTCAGCTTCGGGGGATTTGTTATGCTACGGGCTGCCGGTAAGTGTGGGTGTTCCATATTTTGTGCTTATCTCTAAATCTGAGCAGGTTTTTCTTAAATTGCAGGCCTTCCTCTTAAGATAGAGCGTTATTTCTTAAAATGGCCTCCTTCACACTACTCCCCCTGCCTCCAACCTGTCCGCCGTGGCAGAAGACGGGGGACGTTCCGCCTATACTCCCGGTACTCATCTCCAAATTTTTTCTCCAGCTCCGGCTCCTCACCTACAATGAAGTAGGTGTAATTGATCGTCGAAAACAAAGCAAACCAGCCGGCAAGCCACACGGAGCCCAACAGGATGGACTCCCCAAGAAGGATACAGACCACCCCGCTGATCATCGGATTTCTCGTATACCGGTACGGCCCGCTCACGACAAGCTTTCGCGGCGCATCCCACGGTGCAAGTGTTCCCTTTCCCCGCTTTGCAAACTGCCGGACGGTCAGTACGACGAGCAGGAGTCCAAACAGCACAGCAGCCAGGCCTAGTCCACCAACCAGGAATACCAGCCCTCCCTCTGTTCCCCATACAAACTGAAACGGCAAAAAGTATAAAAGTAAGGATGGAATGATGACCGTAACGTTAAAAGGCAGGAGCAGTACTGCTGCAGCGTGTGATACCCATGACGCCTCTTTCTTTCCCATATGAACCCCTCCTCATAATTAACACTGTGTTGATTAACGTTCTTAACCTCTATTATAATTGGCTTATACGCGGTTACAATACACAGCTTTGTCCAGAGTGTCCTGTACTGAACAAAGAATATTATTTTGTTTATTAATGATAAGGATCTGTTAATGCTTGATGTTGTTTTTTAGAGAAAGCTGATTGGAGCGAAGGCCAGACACTCCTGCGGGAAAAGCACCGACGGAAGACCCCGCAGGGACGAGCGGTTACTTCGAGAGACCGCTTCGAAGCAATTCTTGCAGAGGAAGAAGCAGGGTTACTGCTTTGCCTGCTGCAGTGGTGCCCGCGGAAAGGGAGGGCAGGGAGCGGAAATCAACAATAGACTTTAACAGAGCCAAAGATAAAAGAGGTGATCGGATGAAGGAAAAAGCAGACCGGAGAGTCCGGCGAACCAAGGAGCGGATTCTGGAGACACTTGCTGTTCTGATTGAAGAAAAAGGATTAAACGGGGTTACAGTGAAAGATCTGACCGAGCGGGCGGACATTAACAGAGGAACGTTTTACCTCCATTATCAGGATAAATACGACCTGCTGGAAAAAAGTGAATCCGCTCTCATTAGAGAAATAGGGCGTATTTCAGCCGGCATCAATTATACTGACCCGGCTATCTGGGATGAATCCACCGCCCCTCCCGAAGCAGCCGCTGCTTATTTTGCCTGTTTAAAACAGCACGGATCTTTCCTTAAAGCCATCATGGGACCAAAAGGAGACCCGGCCTTTCAGGACAAGCTGAAAAAACTAATGATCGACAATATTAAAAAAGCCGCTGGAAATCAACTTCCGGCAACCTTTGAATATCTGACTGCTTTTATGGTTTCCGCTCACCTTGGCGTTGTACAGCACTGGCTGGAAACCGGTATGAAAGAAGCACCCAAGGAAATGGCCGCACTTCTCGTTTCAATGAATAAGTCCGGTCCCTTAAAAGCAGGCGGCTTTAAATCTTGAACATCCGGCTCTTCTTCTTTGACTTTCGGCTTTCTCCCTGTTATTCTGCAAACAAAGAGGACAGCCTTCTGCCAAAGGCTGCCCTGCAAACGTTTTGGGGAAACGTTGTATTTACATCGTTTTAGTTGGAATTGTTTGAACTTCCGGAATTACCGGAGTTACGCCCGCCTTTTTGGCCAATATCTTCATAGTGCTCTTTGCCATGCTCCTGGCGGGTTTTTTCTCCACCCTTTTCTCCGATCTCTTCGTAAAACTCCTTACCGTGCTTCTGCTTCGTCTTTTCGCCGCCTTTTTGACCTGCTTCCTCATAGCTCATCTTGCCGTTGTTGTTGCTGTTACTGTTGTTGTTGTTTTTGTTCTCTGCCATCTTCAATCATCCTTTCTGATAGAGTATTTTATGTTACATAGAACTAGATACCACGTCCGTTTCGTCTCAAAACCCATGATCCGGATTTATTTCCACTCTCGAACAAAATAGGAAGATAGTTAGTATATTAGAGAGAGCCAGTCGTATTTTAGTACCATTAGTCACTTTCCTCTGATTGCTGAAGCCACTCTTTACACACGTCTGACAGCTCCCCCAGCCCGTCAATTGTCCAGTCCGCTTCCGCTGCTTCCCAGTATGGATCCCTTTTCCACACTCCCCTCATTCCTGCCCGCCTTGCAGCCGCCACATCATTTTCCGATGGTCTCCGACAAACAGGCACGCTTCAGCCTTTACTCCTGTTCTTTCACAGGCTCTTTCAAAAATGGCCCGATCCGGTTTCCGCAGGTCTTCCTGTTCTGAAATAAGGACTGTGTCAAAAAAGTCCGTTATGCCAAGCGCCTCCACATTGGCCAATTGAAAGGCGGTCCGCCCGTTTGATATGAGACCAAGGGCAAGCGATTGCTCCTTCAGACTGGTAAGAACGTGGGTAAGACTGTCAAACGGGACGCAATGCTCGTGGAAGCGGCTGACATAGTCTCCAAGCAGCTCGTCAGCAGATACACCGTGTAAGTTAAATTCTTCTATCATCTGTGCATAGACTTTATCCTTCCAGACGTACCCCCGCTTTTCGAGCTCTTTAAAGCGCCTGTGAAAAACATCAAAAGGCACATGAAACATTACTTGTTCATACCTTTTATACTGCCCTGCCAGAAAACAATCCACCGAAGCATCTCTGTTCAACAGTGTTCCGTCAAGATCAAACAGTACAGCCCGCTGCATCAATCCGCCTCCTTTTTTACGCCGGTCCACATCGTCCAGCGGTCTTTTTCTATAATCGGCCTGCCTTCTTCCAGCCGGCCGTCCATATAGGTAATCAGCTCTCTGAGCTCACGGTTATTGAGTTCATGAAGGAGGCTCCGTCCCTTACGCTTGGCCAGATCATCAAGCAGTGCTTCTTTTCCATCATACTCTCTTCTCGTCTCCCACAGGTGAGCAGAAGTCACACTGGTAAAACCGGCCGCCTTAAGATGACCGGTCACTTTTTCCGAATGCCAGCGGCGCTTTTTTTCCACTTCTGCAAGACAGGGAAAACAAGTGAAGATCCAGCCTCTGATGTGGGTCTCACTTCCCGGGATGAGGCAGTCTTCAGGCGTGCGGTCCTGCACGGCAACGATCCCGCCGGCACGCAAAATGCGCGAGGCCTCTGCGAATGCGCGCGCCAGTTCAGGCAAGTGGTGGATCACAGCCCGTATGACTACCAGATCAGCCTGCCCGTCTTCAAGTCCTGTGTTTTGGGCTTCGCCATAAACGAAACGAAGCCGCTCGTCGCCCCCTCTGTCCGCTCTCGCTCCTGACAAGCTCGCTTCTGAACTATCGATTCCCGTCACCGTATGAGCCCCCAGTTCAGCCAGCGCTTTTGAATAAATCCCGCCGCCGCAGCCCACATCCACAGCATTTGTCACTGAGCGCCCAGCAAGAATTTTTCTCATGTACCTCTTCCACTCTGAACCCGCTTCCCTGTCCGTATACGTGCGGCTGTTTTTGGGATCATGAAAGTTTATTCCCATTAGGTTTTCTCCTCCTCTGTACCGTACCAGCAGGCACCGTTATCATAAAGCACGCGCCGGGCTTCTTTTTCCCCTAATGCCTCATAAATGATCTCCACATCACTTTTACGAAAGGGCCGCGGGGCACGTGTTGATGGAAGGTCAGTTCCGAACATGAGTGCTTCCGGATTGGCCCGGTGGAGCTCCTGAACCGCTCTTTTTACATCGAAGGTCACACGGCCGAATCCGGTCGCTTTTACCCGGACACCAGCTGCCGCCAGCCGGACAAGATCCGGCAGCCCCTCTTCCGACAGGCCGAGATGATCCACCGAGACGGCCGGCAGCCGTTTCAGAACCGGAGCAAGCTCGCCCAGTTCCCGGGAATCGATATACAGTTCAGTATGCCAGCCCGCAATGCCGTAAACCCGCTGGGCCGTTTTTTCAAGCCGAGCCAGCTGCTCCCTGCCTCCCCGTTTAATATTAAATCTGACAGCCCTGATTCCGGAACGATGCAGGGCTTCGATTTCCCGATCCGAGACAATTCCAGGAAGCTGGGTTACACCTTTGAATGATGGACCGAGCTTCTCGAGTACGGCGGTGAGGTACGTCTGGTCCTCCCCCTGAAATGAGCCTGAAACTACCGCTCCCCCTTTTACGTTTAGACCGCGGACAGCTGTTATGTAATTATCGACCGTAAAAGGCGCAGGGAGATATCCTTCGTTACGGATCAGCGGGTAGTTCGGGTCGATGATATGAAGATGAGCATCAAAAATCATCCATCTCTCTCCTTTATGCTGCTGTTTTGGTGTAACGGGTAAAGTCTTCTTTTCCTGACATCACAAATGCAAAAACGAAACAGAGGGCAACCGGAACCGCAAGTGTGGGATAAACAAGATTCGCGCTTCCCTGCCCGGCAATCCAGCCCAGGGCCGGTGCGCTCACCGCCACTGACGTTTGATTGCCAAGCATTCTCAAACTCGCCATTCTTCCGTGAAAAGCCGGTTCGGTAGCCATCTGCTGGACAGCCTGCAGGAGCACCCGAATCCACGTGGTGCCGAGGCCGATCAGAAACACACCAAGAAAGGACACACTCATGTGAGGGGCAAACCCTGTGAGCAGAAGTCCGGCAAACACGAGAACGAGAGAATAGGCAGCCACACGATTTTTGCTCGTTTTCCACCACCACGCACCGACGAGACCGGCAAGGGCACCTCCGGCTGACAGGGACGCATCAAGAAATCCGTAGACTGCGGCCGGCTGCATGAGATAATCTGCCGTATAAACAGAGAGAAAACCAAGACTCGAATGAAACACAAGCTGCCCTGTAAACATGATTACAAACAGACGGAGCAGAAAACGATTCCTGTTTACGTAGCGGAAACCATCAGTTAAATCCCTTAGGACCGTCTTTTTCGCGGAAGGCTTTTTTTGAGTAACCGATTTCAGGAAAAACAGCGCCCCGGCCGCTGACGAGAACGCGGCCGTCACCAGTCCCAATGAGCCTGTAAGCGACAGGACAGCAAGAAGCAGTCCCCCCGCTCCCGCACCGGCAAGGCCGCCGATAATGGCAGCAGAAGCGCTTCGGGAAAACACCTGCGGAAGCTCTTCTTTCGGAAAACATTCTGCAATCAGCGCCTGAATGGCAGGACGGAACAGGGATCCCGCCGTCTGAACAGTCATGTGTACAGCAAAGATGATGACAGGTCCGACAGTATCTGCTGCAGATGCTACCAGCAGAACGGCAATGGCTGCAGCACTTACACCGACCGCGATGATCGTCAGGCTTTTCCGGTCGAACCGGTCAACAAGCACGCCGAAGAAAAGGTTTAAAAATACGCCGGGAAGAAAACCGAGCCCAACAAGGACGCCTGTAAAAACAGCGTCACCGGTGATGCCGTAAAGAACCCACGTGACGGTGACAAAGTACATAGCACGTCCGAACTCGGACATGAAAAATGCAAAAAGTACATATGGAAATTGTTTCACCTTCTGTCACCACCATTGGTTTGAAATCATTCATCTGCAGGCTGCCGGCCTGGCTCACTGCTGACCGCAAGTCAGCGGCGCTGCATGAAGAAACTTTCTCCCACGCACCTCTTTCACTCTCGACTTAAGTATATTCCGTGTGTCAGAATAAAGAAAATACATTTTATTTATACTTTTGTATAAATAAAACTTATACATAAGGAGAGCTGAAGATGAAAACTGATGACTACCGCCTCCTCCTCGCAGTTGAGGAAGCCGAGACGATTAAAGGAGCGGCGAAAGCGCTGCTGATTTCCCAGCCTGCCGTCAGTCTTCGTCTGAAACAGATTGAAGAGCAGTGGGGAGAAAGCATTTTTATAAGGACACCGAAGAAAGTCATGCCGACGCCTGCAGGAGAGCGGATCCTCGCTTTGTGCCGAAACATTGTGAATCAGGAGACAGCTGTCCGGAATGAAGTTTCAAGTATGAAAGGGACCGTCAGCGGCACCTTGTCCCTTGCCGTCTCATCGGTGATCGGACAATACGTTCTTCCACCTGTTCTGGAAAATTACATGACCGAATTCCCCCAGGTAAAGGTGGACCTTGTGTCCGGACTCAGTGAACAGCTTCGCTCAAGCCAGTCAGGCGCTCACGTTTACCTTCTCCGCGGAGAAAAACCCCGAAACGGCGAAAAACTGATGGAAGACCGCCTCTATCTGATCGACCGTAAAGGTCTTACGAAGCAGAACAGGCCGCTCATCGAATTTCAGAGCGACCCGGCTTTTCATACTTCTGTTCACGACTGGTTGATGGAAGCATCCCCGGTCACACCTTCCAGAAAAATCAAGGTGGATCAGATCGAAACGTCCAAACAGCTTCTGCTTCACGGAATCGGCATGGCTGTACTGCCGGAAACGGCCATCAATGGAATCGACCGCACGGAATACGACTTCATCCCTCTGCAAATGAACGGAAAGAATCTGACCCGCACCACGTGGCTCGCCGCTTCCGAGGCAGCCCGCAGCCTTCCGCAGGTTGATGCGTTCCTGAAGTGTCTGTATGAAAAACTGCATCATTAGAGATCCATCGAGAGGCGGATCATATCACGGCACCTGATACCATTCTCTGTAATAGGCTCCGGGTAGTGACGAACAAAGAAATCCCTGTCCACCCCGGTAATGGTAAAGCCGCACTTCTGATAGAGAGCCAGCTGTCCCACACTGGAATTACCGGTGCCGATCTCGATTGTATGATATCCCGACCTCTTCGCTGTCTCGATGGCGTGCATGACAAGCTGTCTGCCAATGCCCTTCCCTTGCCTGTCTTCAGCCGCCGCAACGTTTACAAGCTCCACAGTCTCAGGCCTTGTCGGCAGCAGCACGTACACACCGACAGGCTCCTGAGGATCTCCACACAAAGCCACATACGTTTCCCCGCGCTTTGTATAGGATTTGACGATCTGCTCGGACGGATCGGCAAGCAGAAGCAGGTTAATGGGCAGCGGCTCATCATCTTCAAGTTTCCGAATGTGAACGTCCTGCGTTTCCAGTTGATCGAGAAAGCCTGTGATTACGCGCTTAAGCTCACGATCTTTTTGAAGCCAGATGAAATGACCGGCGCCTGCAATCTTTCTGTATGAGCTGCGGGGCACGAGCCTTGCAACCTGCTCTACCGGCCAAGAAGGCCGGATGTCTTCTTCTCCTGTAACAAAAAGGGAAGGTATTCTGGTGCCGGCGATCTCACAAAGCAGTTCCGGACGTTTAATAAATCTGCGCCAGTCCGTCAGCAGGGAACGGTGAACTTCGGGGCTGTGTGGAAATTGGAATGCCGGTTCTTCTTCAAGATTTTGATCACGTCGCTCTCTGTAAGCCGTCTTCCAGTCCCGGTCGTTCTGCACGCCGGTTGCGGAGATAGAGATGAGTGCCTGGACCCGTTCCGGTTTTTTAATCGTATACGCCAGTGCGAGGTCACCTCCCCATGAATGCCCCAGCACTGTCCACTTTTCAAAACCGCAGTTTTCACGAATGGTTTCAAGGTCGCCGACCGCTTCATCCAGTCCGTAACCGCCCCCGCCACCGGAGCGGCCGCACCCTCGTGCATCTACCGCAATGACTCGGCAGCGGCCGGCTAACATCTCTGCTGCCTCTTCAAGATAAAAACAGTCCCCCGGGCCGCCGCTTAAAAGAACAACCGGCACACCTTCTCCGGCAGATGCGGTCCAGAGAGGACCGTTTTCGGTTTCTATGTATCTTTCTTTCATAAGTTACTCTCCCTGCTCGTCATATAGGTATTTTAGTACATCAGCAAACCTCGCCCGCCAGTCGCTTTCGTTATGTGTCCCACCTTCAATTTCCAGGTAACGGTGATCTGTTCCTTTTTCTGCGAGCAGCCCGTTGACGGCGCGGTTTGACGTGAGATAATTCCCAGCTGTAAACGCCCCTGTTACCTCTTCAGTTCCGATATCCAGATAAAGACGCTCCAGTATGCTCAAATCGCTTTCCTCTGCCAGTTTTTCCGTGTCTTCCTGGGCGAGCCAGAAGGCACCGGACAGGGATGCTGCTCTTTTAAACACGTGCGGATACCTGCACGCAGCACAGAGGGAGATCAGCCCGCCGGCAGAGCTGCCTGCCATAGCGCTGTCACCAGGATCAGTGCGGAAAGTTTGGTCAATGAGCGGTTTGACATCCTCAACAATGGACGCCAGATAGCCCCATCCTTCCCCTCCGATTGCCTCCTGTTCACCTATGCCCAGCTTCCGGTTTACCGTCTTCGGGCTCCTCCATGGGCAGTATTCGCGGTAACGGGCAGTCCCATCCCCATCGGGATTGTTGTCAATCGCCACTACCAGAACGTCAGCCCCGCTTCGCCTTACCTCTTCATGGACGTGCCAGCCGCCTCCTCCGAACACATCAATTGTGAAAATGTTCTGTCCGTCATGCATGTACAGTACCGGGTAACGGCGGCTGTCTGATTCATAGCTGTCCGGCAGCAGCACCCGGATACGGCGATTGCGGCCGAGCCTAGTCAGCTTAACGTTCATCTCAAGAATCCTCATGAATGCATGCCTCCTTTCACCTATTATGTTCCTCAAAAATGATCGTCGCGCCACACACGCTTTCATAAAATGCCACCGGACCTGCTTCACTGATTACGGCATACCGATATCCTTCTTTCTGCATTGCTTCCAGACAGGCAAAAAGCAGGCTGGTCCCTGCTCCGCTCGACCTATTACCCTGTGAGACGCCCATCGGGCCGAGCACACCTTTTTGTTTTTGATGAGCGTCATATGCCGCAAACCCGGTGATTCTGTTATTTTGTTCCGCTTTAAAGAGGGTGACCGGCGTCTGCGTAAAGGCATGATCAACCGCTTCCAGCCAGCCGTCACCGAATTGACTTTGAACGAAGGAGCGGACAAGATTATGCTCTGCCTGCACCGCTCTCCTTACATCCGTGTGCGGCCGGAAACTCTTTTTGTGAAGGGGTACAATCATGTCCCTCGGCGCTGACACAATCGCCAGAATCTGCTGCCGATCATCCTGCGTGAGACAGTTTTTCAGTCTATGATCCTCTGATTCCAATACCGCCCGCATCACGTGTCCTTCGTTTAACACGTGCTGGTCGTAACGAAGTCGAAGCTCTTGTGCACGTGTAAACACGGTTTTTGTTTCCGTTCCGCCTAGAATGCTGAGTTCCCCGATCCGCACACCGGATGGCGCCGCGCTGATATTTTCGGCTGCCGCGAGCCGTTCAGAAAGATCCGGGAACGTCAGATACAATTCGGCAAAGACACCGGTGCGCTCCAGAAGCGCCCCCGAGAGCAGATCGGCAGGCTCCATCATCCGCTCCGCTCTGCGGGCTTCCTCTTCCCCGAGTCGGATTATTTTCTTCAACCTCCCCGTCATCATCACCTTCCCACCCCCTTATCTCACAATCAGTAAAACAAAAAAGAAACAGACGAGCGCGACTGCCACGGCTGCCCCACGGATGATGTATCGCTTTCTTTCTGTTATTTCGGGCCGGTTGTTCTCCAGCCATGCCGGATAAACAAGCCCGAAGATCCATAGAGAAACAACGCCAGCTGTTAAAAGAAGTCCGGCTAACAGCTTCATTGCCTCTTTCCTTTCAAGTGGTTTTATTCCTTTGGTTTTTCAAACAACCCTGCTATAAGCCCCTCTACACCAAACACTGCCGGTTCTTTTGAGAGGCGCATCGGCCGAATTTCGATTTCAGTGAAGTCCCTGAAAAGCTGCCGCAGTTTCTCTTCCGTAAATCCGAGTCCTCCTGCCATGCTTCTGTTTTCATACACTTCCTCATCGGACATGGAAGAGCCTCCGAGCGGTCCGTTTTCACAGAAGCAGGTTAGGGCGAAGCGGCCTCCAGGTTTAAGCGCTCGTCTCACAAGTGATGTGTAGGTTTCCCGACGGTGGGGCGGGATGTGATGAAAACAGCCTGAATCGTATACGAGATCGTACGTCTCAGCTTCTACTTTGAGCGTATAAAGGCTGTCGTGAATCAAGCGGACCGGCAGATTATCTTTTTCCGCTCTCTCCGCCGCCCAGCGGAGCGCTTCAGCAGAACTGTCTACGGCATCTACCGTAAATCCGCTTCGGGCAAAGTGAAGCGCATTCCTTCCCGGCCCGCAGCCGAGTTCCAGCACACGATCCGGCTTTACTTTTCCGGATTCAATGTAATCCAGAATGTTTTCATCCGGCCTGTCTGCAAAAAACGGTACCGGACGCTTCCTGTCTTTGTAAAACGCCTCCCAGTCAATCGGCGGCTCTTCTTCCAGCCAGCTGTCGAGCATATGTAAAACGTCTTCTGTACTGCGGATCATGGTTTCCATCTCCCTATCTTTTTAATCAGTCAAAATAGGCCGGGCTGTCCGGATCATCGTAATATTGAAACAGGATTTTGATCTGCTCCTCGGTAATTCTTGAATGGGAGAGAGAAGGCAGCTTATCCTTTTCAAAAAAGCACACTTCGCTCGTTTCCACGCTGGGAGTCGGTGTGCCTCCATCCAGGCTGCAGAGGATGAATATTTTGTAAGTGTGGTAGGCGGATGGCGGGTGATTGTGGCACTTTTTATCCATCACCGCAACGAGCCGCTGCGCCTGAACGTGATAACCTGATTCTTCCCTGACCTCCTTCACCGCTACTTCTGCCGGCGTAAGTCCGATATCACCCCAGCCGCCAGCCAGCGCCCAGCTGTTATCGCTTCGCTCCTTCACCATCAGAAGCTTGGCGTCTTTAAAAACGACAGCTCTGACGTCCACTTTCGGAGTCTGATAGCCTGTTCCCCCCGCAAACAGATCTTTAATTATTGGAATCGGCTCATCTGTAAAGCCTTCGAGCATTTCTGTGCTGATCTCCCGAATCCGCTCAAAGCGCCCGATATCAAATTGATCCTTTGAATAGGTGAGACCGGACTGGGCGAGAGCCTGCAGCTCTTTTGCCAGCGTCAGCCGTTTGGGTTCTTTCATTTAATTCCTCCTGCATGATGTATTTTTCTCCACATAAGTGTCCCCTTGAATTTATCCGCGATAAAATCGATTTATCCGCTAAAGTTGCGATATATCAGCTAAATAATGGTTTTATCCGCTAAAATTCTGAGATATCCATCGTCACCCTATCTGCTCATACCAGGCATCCTCGGTCCTCTTCTTTTTCTTCGCTTCCCGAACCACCTTTTCCTCCATAAAAATAAGACGGCCCACACCAGGCCGTCTCATTCCTATTTATTCTTTCATCGTGCCTTCAAAGCACGGCTGGACGATCACAAAGCCCCGTCCTTCAAACTCCATCTGGATCGATTCGCCGCTTCCCCGGCCGAGAAAGGTCTTATAATTAACGTCTGTTCTGAACTCCGGCTCAAGATCACCGGACCAGGCGACGGTTGCATTGGGATCGGTACGGACCGGTTTGCCCGGCTCCACCATTAACGTCAGGGGCTCATAGTAGGTCGTAATCGCGATACGGCCCCGTCCCTCAAGGAGGATATTAAAGAGACCGCCGGACATCATTCCGGCTACTTTCCGCATCATAAAGATGTCCCAGTCCACAGT
This sequence comes from Alteribacter lacisalsi, assembly GCF_003226345.1. Taxonomy (GTDB): domain Bacteria; phylum Bacillota; class Bacilli; order Bacillales; family Salisediminibacteriaceae; genus Alteribacter; species Alteribacter lacisalsi. Next base: position 102,136 of record NZ_PDOF01000004.1, read on the forward strand.
CGGCTCAAAGGCGAGCAGGTCATTGCCGTTTACCCGGATGCTTTCATTCTGAAGGTCAAGAATCGTAATTTTTTTCCCCTGGTCGGATAAAAACAGGTTTCCTTCTCCCGATGCCTTCATCAGTTCACTGCCTTCATTTGTGAACGTCTTTTTGAACGCCCGGCTCGCGCCGTGTTCAAGGAGTCCTTCTCTTTCAAACTTCACGTCTCCTGTGTAGGAGATCATGGCACCGGTCTTTGCCCAGAGGTCGCCGGAAAGTGCCACTTCAAGGATTCTGTCCGTTTCAAGGTGGAAAGTGTCTTTTGCAGCTTCTCTCTTTTTCGTCTGTTCCACAAACTCCTGTACCGATTGTTCGCTCATGTGTGTCATCCTTTCTTTTAATCTGGAAGACTTTCATGTCAGCTGTAAGATATTTTCCTTTTTGGTATTCCCTGTGAAAATGGATCTAAACACTAGTGGAACTTATGAACCAGTCCAGCTTGGAAGAGGGATTAGAGGGGTTCAAGTTTGTTTACGGCCCTTATTCTCTGTTTAAGGGTTTTATTTTTTGTTTGCGGCTCTTATTTTCTGTTTAAGGGTTTTATTTTTTGTTTGCGGCTCTTATTTTCTGTTTAAGGGTTTTATTTTTTGTTTACGGCTCTTATTCTCTGTTTAAGGGTTTTATTTTTTGTTTTGCGGCTCTTATTTTCTGTTTAAGGGTTTTATTTTTTGTTTACGGCTCTTATTTTCTGTTTAAGGGTTTTATTTTTTGTTTGCGGCTCTTATTTTCTGTTTAAGGGTTTTAGCCTTTTTTTCCACCTAAAATGAGTCATGCACCGGGACTTCTGCCGATCTACAATAATTTCAGGATTGTTCTGGGATTAAGAGAGGATCGACAGTGGTTTCAGGCCAGGTGTTTTTCCATGCATTAGTCCCATAAAAATTTTTCTGCCATAGTTCCAAAGCCGAAAGAAGTGATGTAAAATTAAAAACTGACGGAACTTTTAAACGATTTAATCCGTAGACGAAGGATAACGAATTCGAGGATGATAGACATGCTTTCAAAACTGACATTACGAAACGCCGATACAGGAAGAATCGCTCCTTTTTTTATCGTTTTCAGTTTCATCTTAATAATCTCCGCGGTGTTTATTCCGATCGTGGCCGTCATGATAATCCAGGACGTGCTGTTTTTTTCACGTGATCACTGGATATTTATCCGCCCCACGGCTGCCTATGTGGTTTTCGGAGCCGGCATGGTCTGGATGGCCGTGGTTCTTCTTTCGACCCTTTTTACGAAAATGTGGGCAGACAGAGTGGAAAAACCGTACCGCCTGACTTTTCTTCATATGGTTCTTTTTCTTCTCGCCATCCCGGTGTACGCGTATGCCGTTATGCACTACACCTACCTTGACGATCACGGAGCCCATACGAATCTGCTTCTTTCCAGTGAAGAGAAAACGATTGCCTGGGATGATGTAACGGAGGTCTACCGTGAAGTTGATCCTGAGACGAACCGTATTCTTTCCTACACGTTCAGTGACGGCGAATCGGACATTTACATCCCCTTTCGTTTAACAGATACAGAGCTTCGTTCACACGTCCGCCAGGTCGTTAACAGCTACGAACTTGATGTGACAGAAATTGAAGCAGCCGGATAACTTCTATATGTAAGCGCACGCCTGAATTGGGAACGTGCGCTTTTGGGCGTCCGACAACAGACCCATTCTCAGGGAGATATTTTACTCATATATTGTTCCGAACGCCCAAAGCCAGTAATCAAAACCTGTATTTTCCACAAGGAGGCTACATTTTTGCAGAAAAAACTTCTATCTTACTTGAAATCATTTAAAGAAAACGAAGGCGGCCATGTTCTGTATACGTTCGAGGAGACGGCAGTCAGTCTCAGCCATGCAGCCACGTTTATTGAAGCCGCCGCAAAAGCCGGAGACCCTGTCGCTGTGATTGAAAGCGAAAAAAACATTCCTTTTCTGTATACGAAACTGAAAGGTCTCTTAACTGAAGAAGAGTTTAAGAACGTCCATTTTATTAACAACTTCTCCTACTACATGTCGAACGGCAACTTCCACCCCCCTACGGTTGAAAAACATTTTGCCCGCATTGTGGACCATTACTTCCATGAAGATGCCACCCTGCATACGTGGGCCCGTGTAGAGTGGGGAGACGAAGCAACGGCTTTTGAAATGATTGCCGATTTCGAAGATAAGGCAGACCGGACGGTGTCAGGCAGAAAAATGATCAGTGTGTGTGCCTATGACAAAAAACGGCTCAGCGTTGACCTGATTAACCGCCTTCGCCCGAATCACCAGTATCACATGAGCGACACAGATTTTACGATAAGTCTGGAATACAACCCGGCAAAGGTGAAATAAGCGGGTAAAGAGGGAGGGCCGGACGGATGATCGCAGCCGTATATATTCAGTTGTTTGTGTTTCTCATGATCTGGGGCGGAGGCTATCTGATCTATAAAAAGAGAATGTACGGTCTTCTTTCAGGGTTCAATACCAAGTCCGAAGAAGATCAGGAACGGCTGATTGAAGCGGGCTTCCCTCAGGCGTCAGGCAGGATGCTCATGAACACAAGCTATATCCTCCTGGCCGGCGCTGTGATTGCTCTTTTCGGCTGGGTTGAAGAAGCCGTCCTTTTGAGCTGGGGTGTCTGGCTGGCTGTGCTGTTTGGCCGCGCACTCTTTTTGAACCGCATGAACAAATCCCATACACAGAAACTGGACGGATTCATAATCATCTTCTCGGCCATCTTCGTGTTTGGAGGTACAACCGCGCTCTTCATTGCCGGAGAAGCGGAAAATGACATTGCGGTAACAGACGGACAAATCGAAGTTACCGGCTGGTACGGGAGTAAGTGGACTGTTGAGGACGTGACAAGCGTTTCTCTAATAGAGACCCCGCCTGATACAAGGATGCGCACGAATGGAATCGCTTACGGGCATCGGCAGAAGGGCCTCTTCCGGGTAGATGAACTGGGAAACGGGAGGCTCTACCTTTTCCGGAACCACCCGCCCTTTCTGTTTGTGCAAACAGAGGATGATTTCTTTTTCATCAATTCAAGAGATGAAGAACGGACCCAGGCCTGGTATGAAGAAATTCGTTCCATGACTGAAAAATAGCGAATACCCGCACCTGTTTAAAGGGCGGGTATTCGCTATTTTAATTTACTCTTTTTCTTCAGCTAGCGCCTGGAGGGCACTTTCAGACATTACTTTCAAAACGCCTGCGGCTTCTTCTTCAATATGCCCTGAATCACTCTCCAGGTGATCCAGGTACTTTTCAACAAAGTGCTCAGCCTGCTCAAGACGGCCCGCACTTTCATGATGCTGCGCCTGTCTAAGTGTGTTGACCAGCTTGTTTGTAAGCGGTCTGCGCACATCACCGGAAGCGAGGTACTCATTCATCGTCTCTTCAAGCGCCAGCAGAAGTTCTGCAGCAGAAGGAAGCGGCTCGTCGTCCTCGTCCTCTTCCTTAGGCTCACCGGCAAGGTAGTCCCTCACGCCCTGAACCTCTACACGGATGTTATCAATGACCACGTCATGAGTCGCTGATATCTGCTCATCCAGTACGTTGCCCAGGAGGAACAATAACCCGACCTGATCATCTGCGCTCATTTCAAATTCAAACGTAAAGGTTTCCACCTCATCGGTCAGCTGAACGATTTCTTCAAAGTGTCTGTAATAGCCTCCTGCCGGACCATTATCCAGTACGACTTCAATGGAGCGGTCAGCAGTCGAGCTTGCATCAAACTCAACAACATAAGTCTGTCCTTCATTCAGGCTCAAATCCGGCTGGAAGAGCTGAATGTCCCACGGGTTGGCACCAGTGTGTTCAATGCTGATCCGCGCTTCCTCATTTTCTCCGCTGAATACAGCCTGCGAATCGCCGTCCCAGTCGCCCTGAAGATGTGTGCCCCATTCTTCAAGACCGTGAGAAAAGTCGCCGTTTTTAAGCGGGAAGTATTTCTCCCGTTCGCCTTTCACTTCAAAGCGGACGTTGCTCACCGTGACATCGTGAGGAGCTGCCTCAACCGCCCCGAGAAGATACTTGAGTCCGACATTGTCATCTTCAGTGACCGGAAACTCGAACGTGAATGTTTCCAATTCTTCTGTTAAAGCGATTTCCTCTGACAGGTAGCGGTAATATGACGCATTTTCCACTACAGCCTCAATCGTACGTTCCACTGAGGATTTTGCATCAAACTGCACTGTATACGTGTTCCCTGCTTTCACAGGAAGGTTATCCTGAAACAGCATCAGATCCCACGGATTGGCTCCTGTATCCAGAACAGAGAATACGCCTTTTCCGTTTTCCACTTTAAAGGACCCTGCAGAGGAACTGTCACCGTAATCTCCCTGTATGTGCGTATCCCAGTAGGCAGATCCGTTGGTAAACGCCCCGTTTTTAAGCGGGAACGCCTCGCTCAAAGGAACATCCATATCATGGTCGGAAATCCGGTACATTTCAATATCATCCAGTACCACATTGCTGTCACTGCCGCCAAAGTAGAATACAAGCTGTCCTGCTGTATCTGTCACTTCAGGCATGGTAAATGTAAATGACTGGGAATCCTGTGAATCAGAGAGCTCCATCGTTTCCTGATGATATACATCCTGTCCATTTTCACTCAGTAGGGCAACCGAAATGTCTCTCACCGCTGCCGATCTTCCGTTAAACTGCAATTCATACTCAGCACCGCCAAGCAGGTTCATCCCGAACTGACGAAGGGATACAGCTTCTGCAGCCTCGCTGCCGTCAGTAATATCGACCTCAATTTCTCTTGCAACCGGGTCAACGGAAGCTTCAGCGTCCGCACCTTCACTGGCAAAATCCCAGAAGGTCATCCGGTCCATTCTACCCTGATCAAAGGTGCCGTTATACACGTGGTTGCCGTTCGCCAGCGGCCGCTTTGGCGCTGTTTCGTTGTATGGATCCTGCGCTTCCACTTCCTCGAGAACAACGTTGCCGACCCAGACACTGTTCGTATTCAGCCCCAGGTTATATTCCAGACGGGCAAGTGCGTCACTGTCGTGTTGCATCTGGAACGTCATTTCATAGGATTCAAGATCCTGCGTTAATGCAAAATCACGGCTTGGGGAGTAAGCGGTGTAGCCTCTTTCCGGACCGCCCCCGAGCTTCACATTCATTGTGCGGTCTGCTGCCGCTTTCGCATCAAAGCTCAGCTTGTACCATCTTCCTTTGCCGAGCGTTACGTTCTGGATCAGCTGCACCGCGTAAGTCTGTGATCCTGCCGCAGAGATATCCACTTTTGCAAACGGCTCGCCGGTCACATCTTCTACAGCCGCCGCTGCATTTCCGTTAAATTCATTTAGATGAACGAGGTTCCAGAAATCATTTGTCCAGTCATTCTGCAGATCGTCATTGGTTTTAATATTTGTGAATCCTTCTTCAAAAGCAGGATCGTAAACATAGTTTCCATCGATCGCTTCCTTTGCCCCTTCCGGAAGCTCCTCTGCTTCAAATACCGGCTCCACAGGATCCATGTAATCCCGGCCTGTGAGTTCGTATGCTTTCACATAATCAACGACAACATCACCAGGAAACGGTGTTGTGCCATCGGGATCGCCGCCGTACCATCCTCCTACAGCAAGATTTAGAATCAGATAGAATTCCTGATCAAAAGGTGCCGGGTAGGAGAACTTTGCAGGGTTCCCTGAACTGGTCGTGCTCCAGTTGTTAAGTGACTGATACAACTCGCCGTTTACATACCAGCGGATTTCCCCTGGTTCCCATTCGATGCTGTAAACGTTGAAGTCAGTAATATCCGTACCTTCCGGGAAATAGTAATCTTTTGCCGTATAAGTATTGTTCGGCCATTCTCCCCCGTAGTGGATCGCCCCGCCGATGTGGTCCGGTCTGCCGCCTGCCGCTTCCATGATGTCAATTTCCCCCGAAGCAGCCCATCCGCCGTATTTATCGTCTTCAGGCATCATCCAGAATGCCGGCCAGTAACCCTGACCTTCAGGAAGGGCCATTCTTGCCTCAAACTTCCCGTACTTCTGGCTGAACTTTCCCTGGGAGTGTACTTTGCCGGATGTATAATCGTACGTACCTGTCTCGTCGGAAACCGTTTCCTCCCGTCCTTCCAGGATGAGCTTTCCGTCCTCCACCCTTACGTTATCCTCCTGATAGGACTGAAGCTCCTCATTTCCCCACCCGGGAACCCAGTTCCCGTTCGCGTCATAAAACCCGTTTCCAATATCTATCGTCCATTTGTCAGGATCCAGTTCATCTCCCTCAAACTGATCCTCCCAGGTAAGCGTCCAGTCATCGTCAGATGTTTCTGCGCCCTGCTGTCCACTTCCATCAACCTTGTTATTAAATAAAAAAGGCATAACGAGCATAAAAGACATAACCAACCCAATTGTTTTCTTTATCATAAGTTTTTCGCCACCTTTATGTTTTTTGACCTTCCCCCGGCTGGAACTTCTGTCCTCCTTTTAAAAATTTCATGGAATTATATTTACGAAAGCGCTTTCGTTTTACTGTAAAAAAGACAGCAGTTACTGGCTCATTAACCCCCCGGCTGTTCAGCCGAACCTTCTAGCCATCTGCGAAAGCGCTTTCGAAATTACCATTAAAAAAATTGCACGTCTGTTTCAAATGAATTTTATCCCGAATGCAGAATCTTGTCAATCGCACATTCCGAATAGTCTGATATCTAAAATAGTCCTAAAGTCCTTATCGTTCTTTTCCCGCTTCCTCCTTTTATGCACTGTAAAAAATTCCTGCTGCTGATGTTTAAAACGAAGCAGATAATGGTAAATTAATGTTTGGGAGGTGCTAATCCATTAACGGGTTTATGTGACGTGACACGGTGATCTCTGCTTCATATGGACCTGAGCGGGAAGTAGGAAATGAAGAAAATTGAATCTATTTGACTAGTTTCTTTTTTCAACGTTTAAGAGGATCCGGCACTGCTCATTTAAATTTTTATAATTTTCTGCCTCTTCAAGAGCAATTTACTTTTTATTTGGCTAATAATTTATTATAATTATAATGTAAGAATCGATATTGTCTCCATATTCAGTTTCGTACCATGCAAGGCAAGTATATTTGCTGCTTACTCTTCTCAAATCAGAAAGGAGAATTACGTATGGATCAGAATCAGAACGAAAACGCAGGACAATGCCCTTTTACAGGAAACAGCGGTGAAAAGCCTACAAAGCCGCGGTCAAACAAAGACTGGTGGCCGGATCAGCTTGAGCTTAATGTTCTTCACCAGCACGACACGAAAACAAACCCCCTAGGTGCAGATTTTAACTACGCCGAGGAATTCAAAAAGCTTGATTATGATGCACTTAAAAAGGATCTTCATAACCTTATGACAGACAGCCAGGACTGGTGGCCTGCTGACTACGGTCATTACGGTCCGTTCTTTATCCGTATGTCCTGGCACGCAGCCGGTACATACCGTATGGCGGACGGCCGCGGCGGCGGCGGAAGCGGCTCCCAGCGCTTTGCTCCCCTCAACAGCTGGCCGGATAACGGGAACCTGGACAAGGCCCGCCGTCTCCTCTGGCCAATTAAACAGAAATACGGCAACAAGCTCTCCTGGGCTGACCTTCTCGTTTTTGCAGGTAATGTGGCGATTGAGTCCATGGGTGGAAAAACGATCGGTTTCAGTGGCGGACGCGAGGACATCTGGCATCCTGAAGAGGACGTGAACTGGGGTCCTGAGGAGGAGTGGCTCGGAAATAACCGCTACTCCGGCGAGCGCGACCTTGAAAATCCACTTGCAGCCGTTCAGATGGGTCTCATCTATGTAAACCCGGAAGGCCCGGACGGGGAACCGGATCCGAAGAAAAGTGCCTTTGACATCCGTGACACGTTTAAGCGGATGGGTATGAACGACGAAGAAACCGTTGCTCTTACAGCCGGCGGCCACACATTCGGTAAGGCCCACGGTGCGGTTGACCCTGAAAACATGGCTGATGAACCGGAAGGCTCAGTCCTTGAGCACCAGGGCTTCGGCTGGCATAATAAACACGAAACCGGACACGGCGCTTTCACCATCACAAGTGGTATTGAAGGGGCCTGGACACCGACACCTACAAAATGGGATATGAGCTACTTTGATCTCCTGTTCGGCTATGAATGGGAGCTTACGAAGAGCCCGGCCGGCGCGTACCAGTGGGAGCCAGTCGATCCGGATGAGGATCACATGGCACCCGATGCCCATGACCAGTCCAAAAAAGTGAAGACGATGATGACGACTGCAGACATGGCGATGCGTGAAGATCCTGAGTACAACAAGATCTCCCGTCGTTTCTATGAAAATCCGGACGAATTTGCCGACGCGTTTGCCCGTGCATGGTTCAAGCTTCTTCACCGTGATATGGGACCTCGCGACCGCTATATCGGACCGGAAGTGCCGGACGAGGAATTCATCTGGCAGGATCCGGTTCCTAAAGTTGACTACACACTCTCAGAATCGGAAATTGACGATCTTAAAGCGAAGATTCTCGATTCCGGCCTTTCTGTAAGCGAGCTCGTGAAAACAGCATGGGCTTCTGCCAGCACGTTCCGTAACTCGGACAAACGCGGCGGCGCAAACGGCGCCCGCATCCGCCTTGCACCACAGAATGAGTGGGATGCCAATGAGCCGGAACAGCTGAAGAAAGTGCTTTCCGTTTATGAGGATCTCCAGAGCGGGCTCGATAAAAATGTCAGTCTCGCTGATCTGATTGTACTCGGCGGAAGTGCTGCCGTTGAAAAAGCGGCGAAGGATGCCGGCATGGATGTTAAAGTGCCGTTTACACCGGGCCGCGGTGACGCCACTGCCGAGCAGACAGATCAGGAGAACTTTGAAGTACTTGAGCCGCCCGCAGATGCTTTCCGTAACTACCAGAAGAAAGAGTACTCCATTAAACCGGAGGATCTGATGGTGGACAAGGCGCAGCTGCTTGACCTGACGGCCAAAGAAATGACCGTTCTTATCGGCGGTATGCGTGTTCTCGGCGCCAACCACAGCGACACGAAGCACGGCGTGTTTACCGACCGCGTCGGCACGCTCACGAACGACTTCTTCGTGAATCTGCTCGACATGGGCGTGGAGTGGAAGCCGAAGGACGACGGCACCTACGAAGGGTATGACCGTAAAACCGGCGAACTGACGAACACAGCTACTCGCGTAGACCTGGTGTTTGGTTCACACTCTGTTCTCCGTGCCCTTGCGGAAGTGTACGCACAAAACGACAGCCAGGAGAAGTTTGTGAATGACTTTATCTCCGCCTGGGTGAAGGTCATGGATGCCGATCGGTTTGACGTAAAAAAATAATCATTAGTAAAACTGTAACAGGCACCTCTCAGCTGAGAGGTGCCTGTTTGTGTGTGTTTGAATTGTTTTCACCAAACAGTTAACCGTGTGCACTTAAAATGCTTTCTGCTGATAAATAAAATGCGTGATCCCCCACGAAACAGCATAGAGTACGGTGATGATGACCGCGCCTCCCGTGTATATCGCCGTGGTGGATAAATTCATAACAAACTCCGTAACCGCGGTTAAATGGTCAGCCCCGAAAATCACCACACGCGGTCCAATAAACGCTAAAACCAGAAAGCTTATGAGGACGCCCGTTGAAATATGACCTGGCTTCAAAATATAAAATAATGGAAATGTACAGGCCACAAATATGAAAAACAGCCCTGCACCAATTGCAATATCCGTAAGTGTAAACGGATTATTGAAAATAAACATAGCCAGGCCTGCCAGGCCAATGGAAATGATCATATATATGACAGCCCCAATGTAACGCGAGGCGATAATTTCCGTCCGTGTATAGGGCAGGGAATTTAATAAGATGTTTGTCTCCGCTTTTTCATCGTACGCATAGGTGTTAAAGGGAATGAAAATACTGGCCACGAGAAAAGTTAAAGCCGGATGAGTATCCATGATAATAAAGAACAGGATAAAAGGAATAAAAATCAGCAGCTGTTTTTTCTGCAGGATTAAATCGCGTCTGATCAGATTAAACATAGCTCTTTCCTCCTTTCAGATAGTACATAATGTCTTCCAGCGAAGCCTGCTCAATGACAACCGAGTTCCCGAACGTATCCTCCACGGCCTGAACATTATCTGTAAGTGCTTTAAACCCTGTAGACGCCCGCTGGACACGGACAAAGTCCTTTTCCGTGTCCCGGTCAAGAAGCTCCAGTCCGCCCTTTACCAGCGCATAGTTTTCAGCTACCTCGTGAATTGACTGGTTAAATACCAGTTCCCCATTCTGCATAAAGGCAATGTAATCGGCAATACGATCCAGGTCAGATGTTATATGCGTGGAGAAAAAAATAGTGCGGCTGCCATCAACCATCAAATCCTGCAGCAGATCCATCAGATTCCGTCTGAAAATCGGGTCCAGCCCCGCTGTCGGCTCGTCCATCATAATCAGCTCTGCGTGGTGGGATAACGCGATCGCCAGTGACGCTTTCATCTGCATTCCTTTTGAAAACGTTTTGATCGCTTTATTGAGAGGCAGCTCGAACTGGTCCACGTACCGGTAAAATACCGCATCGTCCCAATGCTTATAGGCCGGTGCCACAATGCGCCTGATATCCTTTAAGTTCAGTCCCTCGAAAAACACGTTGCCGTCGTATACAAATCCGATCCGTTCCTTGATTGCCTTCTCATGTGTTTTGTAGTCCATCCCGAACATCCTGATTTCCCCTGATTCCGGTCTCAACAAATTCATCATCATCTTAATCGTGGTTGATTTTCCGGCTCCGTTCGCTCCGATAAAGCCCGTAACAAAACCCTGCTTCACCTCAAGATCAATATTATTCACGGAAAAACCCTTAAAATTCTTCGTGACATTTTTTAATTCAGCCACATTCTCCATCCCGTTCACTCCTCGTATAAAATCTTCATCAGCTGCTGAAGTTCATCCAGTGACAGTCCAATTTCCCTGCTGTTTGTAATCACCGCACCAAGCTGTTCTTCAATCACTTTGAGCTTTTTTTCCCGTATTACCTCCAGATTCTGCTCTGCGACAAACGATCCTTTCCCGACAATGGAATAGGTGAATCCTGCCTTCTCCAGTTCCTCATAGGCGCGTTTCGTCGTGATCACGCTGATCTGCAGATCCTTTGCGAGCTGCCGTATGGAAGGCAGCGCCGTTCCCTCCTGGAGCTCCCCTGATAAAATATACGATCTAATCTGACTCGTTATCTGTTCATAGATCGGCTCTTTTGAACTGTTGGAGATAGTGATTTGCATGCCAATCCCTCATCTTCGTTTATTTAGAACAGCCTTCTCATCACGGACCGGGGAATCCTGAAAACAGTCCTTATGTGATGAAACGGTGTTCTGCTTAGTCTTTCTTGTCTTTATATAATGTATATATACTATATATACATTATATACACATACAGAAATAGTGATCAACCCCTTATTTTCAAAACTGAAGCTAAATCCTAAACAAATACCCCCCAGACAAATGGTCTGGAGGTTGGTTTTAATAGAAAAGCTTTTCATTTTCAGAGTAAACTCTTTCCCTTCAGAGATCGCTCTGTCTTACTGCTCGTGTGTTCCAAACCCATTCCTCATATCAAACAATAAACGAATTATTGATTCACGGTACGGAATAAATACTCCTCTATTAATCCATTCAATGATAGTTTCCTCCGTAGCCCACACTGCCTGCTGCACTTCCTCTGTCGGGAGCGGAAGATCATCAATGTCAGCCTCCGTATTCAGCAGATAGTAATCATCAAAGCCATTTTCAAAATTAATCGTCAGAGATGGTCTCTCGCTGCGGAGGTCGAGCGTTAATCCGAGCTCTTCTTCCACCTCCCGCCCGGCAGCTTCCTGACTTGTTTCTCCAGCGAGGGCACTGCCGCCTACACTTATATCCCACAATTCCGGCCAGTTGTCACGGTCAGACTGGCGCTGCTGGATCAGCATCTCTCCTTTTTCATTAAAGAGGCATACGTGGACAACCAGATGATAGGCGCCATCCTCAAACTCATTGCCCCGGATCATCTGGTTGCCGGTCACCTGTCTATGCCGGTCATAAACATCCCACTTTTCCATAGCGATTCTCCCCTCCTCTATCTTTATTGATTCTATCATTGTGACTTCCGGCAGCGAAGGAGAATGACTCCCGATTAAAATGTCTTCATTTCAATCTGACAAACCAGGATTGTGGAAAGTACGTATAAGTCTACGGCCGGCATATTTGGCTATCATGGTCTGCCACAGTATCGATTTCAGAGTAACGGTTAAGTCCTCCTTCCTCACTACCTTCTTTCCATCACCGCAAAATAGTTGTCTTCTTCATCCGCAAAGTTGAACACCCTTCCAGAAGGTGTCTTCACGATCTTCCCGACGGTAATATCTTTTGAGGAAAAGGTGTGATACAACCCATCAAGATCATCTGAGAAAAACATGAGTGAGGGAGTCCCAAGGTTTAATTCCGGACTAATTTTGGCTATTTTTTGCTTGTCATGCAGGACAATACTTGTTTTGCCCTCACCGGTTGGGGCAATTTCGATCCAGCTCATCCCCTTCCTTTTCTTCCGCTATCACATGAAAACCGGCTTTTCTGTCCAGAACCTCTTTGCCTCTTTCTTCAGTAAACTTAACCCCTTAAGGGAAAAACCTGTAGCGCTATCTTCTTTTTTCTTTCGATCCAAAAAAAACACCCCTTTAAAGAAATATCAAAGGGGTAAAAGAGCACATTTTTCAAATCCACAGAAAACTGTTCAGTTACTAATTCGTTGTTAATTTTTTTCTCAAGGATCTGTTAAAGTTTGTTGGTGATTTCCGCTCACTGCGCTCCCTTTCCGCGGGCACCGCTTCAGCCTCCTCGGGGATAACACCCTGCGGGGTCTTCAGCAGGCGCTGTTCCCACAGGAGTGTCGCGCGTTCGCTTCAATCAATGATAGAAAAATATCAACATTATGCTTTAACAGAGCCTTTCTCAAAAAAATAACACCCTGTTTCTCCATACCTTCTTTTCATCGGTCATCTATCACAATATGGCCTGGCTGTTCAGGCAATGATCCTAATGCTGTTCTAAGGAAGGCCGGTTTGACATCGATGTCATCAAGCTGTTCGATTGGAAACCACCTGTAGATAAGCTTCCTGCCTGTTTCAATTCCATTGAATGACACCTCTTTTGCCAGCGGTGAAATTAGCGTCATCCGGTAATAAAACCCGATCTCATGAAAGGTCTCTCCCTCGTAGTCAAAGAAGTTTTCAACCATCCAGAGTATGGTCCCTGCTTTCATCTTCATTCCTGTCTCTTCATGCATCTCTCTTTCCAATGCATCCTGTGATTTCTCAGAAACTTTTACTCTGCCACCAGGCAGAGCCCAGAATGGATCTCCTTCTGCTTTATGTAACAGAACCTTGTTATCTGCTGTTAGCACACCGGCCACCCGGAAATTGAATTTTCCGTTACCGGTAGTAAAGACTGCATCCATTGCCTGATCACCTCACTATTTTCTATCATAACGTAAAACACCCTTTCGGACTCGATATGAATCCGAAAGGGTGTAACAGACAAACTATTCAACAGTTACACTTTTTGCGAGATTACGAGGTTTATCAACGTCACAGTTGCGGTGAAGAGCGGCGTAGTAGCTGATCAGCTGGAGCGGGATGACGCTCACAAGCGGAGTCAGGTATTCGTGTACGCGCGGGATGACGATGGTGTCATCCTCCTCTTCAAAGCCTTCCATGCTGATCGTACATGGGTAGGCACCTCGTGCAACAACTTCCTTGATGTTTCCGCGGATGCTCAGGTTTACGTGCTCCTGAGTGGCAAGACCGATGACCGGTGTGCCTTCCTCAATCAGGGCGATCGTTCCGTGCTTAAGCTCTCCTCCGGCAAAGCCTTCTGCCTGGATGTAGGAGATTTCCTTCAACTTAAGGGCACCTTCAAGACATACATGATAATCCATGGCACGGCCAATGAAGAAGCAGTTTCGTGTGACGCTCAGAAACTCACGAGCCACCTGCTCGAGTGTTTCTTTCTGGTCTGCCATCGTCTCCATAGCGTTTGCCACAATCGCAAGCTCCTGAAGCGGATCAAAGTCCATCTCTACGCCAGCGGCACGGGCTGTATCCACAGCAAGAATGGCAAGAACAGCCATCTGCGCTGTATAGGCCTTCGTGGAGGCTACGGCAATTTCAGGTCCCGCATACGTGTGAAGCGTGTAGTCCGACTCACGTGAAAGCGTGGATCCCGGTACATTTGTAATCGTAAGGGCTTTGTGTCCCATTTTCTTCGTTTCCACGAGCACACCGCGGAGATCCGCAGTTTCCCCGCTCTGGGAAATGAAAATAAAGAGTGGTTTCTCGCTCAGAAGCGGCATGTTGTAAAGGAACTCACTGGCAATGTGAGTCTCAACCGGCTTGTTGGCGATTTTTTCGATCAGCTGTTTTCCGACTACACCTGCATGGTAGCTGGTACCGGCTGCAATAATATAGATGCGGTCTGCACCAGTCATTGCTGCGCGGATGTCTTCATCCAGTTTAATCGTATCGTTTTCGTTCTGGTATTTTGAAATGATATTTCGGATCACGTAAGGCTGCTCGTCAATTTCCTTGAGCATGTAATGAGGATACGTGCCTTTTTCAATGTCACTCGCGTCAAGCTCGGCAGTGTAGGAATCGCGTGTCATAACTTCCCCGTCCAGCGTTTTGATCGTCACGCTGTCACGCTTCACAATCACGATTTCCTCGTCCATCAGTTCAACGAATTCATTCGTTACCTGCAGCATCGCCATCGCATCACTCGCCACAACATTTACACCTTCACCAAGGCCTACAAGAAGTGGGCTCTTGTTTTTACCGACGAAAATCGTTTCCGGTGTCTGGTTATCAAGAAGGGCTGTCGCGTAGGAGCCTTTCAGAAGACCGAGTGTTTTGCTGAACGCTTCCTCAGTGGAAAGACCTTCTTTGGAGAAACGCTCCACAAGATGTACGATAATTTCCGTGTCCGTATCACTTGTAAGTGTCACGTCCTGAAGGAATTCCTTCCGAAGCTGGGAATAGTTTTCGATAACTCCGTTGTGAACGATCGTGAAGCGCTCGGTTGCACTCTGGTGCGGGTGCGCGTTTACTTTGCTCGGTGCGCCATGTGTTGCCCAGCGTGTGTGGCCGATTCCGATGGTGCCCTGTTTGCTGTTATCAACCGCATCACGAAGCGTGGCAATCCGTCCTTTTTCCTTAAATACGTTCACACCATTTCCGTTGGCTACTGCAATCCCTGCAGAGTCGTATCCACGGTATTCCAGCTTCTCCAGTCCCCGAAGAAGTATTTCCTTTGCATCCTCTGTTCCGATATATCCTACAATTCCACACATAATACTGTTTCCTCCCTGTATGCAGGGCAGGAACATGCCAGGGGCAGTCCTGCCCCACTCTCTAATTATCGAAGTTTAGTAAAGTCTGTCGCTGTTCTGTTTTAAGCCTTCATACCCTTCGCTTTCCGCGGTGGTGCCGTCAAGCCTCCTCAGGCTGTCGCCTTGCGGGGTCTTGCCTGGCCCCCACTACCGCAGGAGTCTTCGGGTATTCCGGCTTACACCAGCCACATTTTAATGATCATCACCGCCGCAGCTTTTGTTCAGAGAGTCGCCTCTCTGTTTTAGGCTTGCAGGCTTTCGGTTGTGATGAGCAACCGGGAGGCATCCGCCGAAACTTCGATAAACCTCCTCCTCGTCAACTAAACGGAGCGTGTCCGATCCTCCGGTTAGTTCAGGCGCTTTTAAATTCAGGTTGTCTGACATCCGTCCTCCTTGCTGATAAAATACTTGCTCATCATACTACAAATTCTGAAAACGGGTCAATCTTTTTTGGTAAAATCTTTCCTGTTTTGTTTACCCTGCGAAAAAGGTTTAGTAAACATCCTTTCGCCCTTCTGCCTCACCTCCTTAAAAAATGCTCGTGGAGCCAATGCTCGTCGCTGGAGTCGCCGCCTTCCACTCCATCATTCATTCTTCGAAAAGCAGCAACCTATCCGAAAACAGACTTAAGATGAAACAAATGCGGTTATTAATGAATATGCATGGACAGCGTGTCACGTGCTATCCATGCATATTTGTTCCGCATAAGTCTTACATGTACAGATTAATCATCGAGTGATCCGAGTTCACGTTTCACCACGTCTACAATTTTCTGAACGTAGATATCGCACTGATCCTTGGTCGGCGCTTCAGCCATTACCCGCACGAGAGGCTCTGTACCGGATGGACGTACAAGAACGCGGCCCTGCCCTTTCATTTCCGCCTCTACTGCGTTTATTTCATCTGCAATGACCTGGTTGTCATGGAGGGCATGCTTGTCTGCTACACGTACGTTCACGAGTTTTTGCGGGAAGTGCCTCATTTCTCCTGCCAGCTCGGAAAGGCGCTTACCGGTTGCTTTCAGAATGTTCACAAGCTGAATCGCCGAAAGAAGCCCGTCTCCTGTCGTGGTGTAATCAAGGAAGATAATATGGCCGCTCTGTTCACCGCCGATATTGTATCCGCCTTTGCGCATTTCCTCAATCACATAACGGTCGCCTACGGCCGTCTGCTTCGTGTGTGCTCCGATGCCTTCAAGGGCTTTATAGAATCCGAGATTGCTCATCACTGTGGAAACAACCGTGTCTTCTTTGAGAAAGCCTTTTTCCTTCATGTATTTTGCACAGATAAACATGATCTGGTCCCCGTCCACGATCGTCCCGTTTTCATCTACAGCAATCAGACGGTCCGCATCTCCGTCAAAGGCAAGGCCGATATCCGCGCCTTTTTCCTTCACGAGGGCAACAAGGCTGTCAGGGTGGGTGGATCCTACACCTTCATTAATGTTTGTTCCGTTTGGTGAAGCACCGATCGTGGAAATCCGATCCGCTTCAAGATCGGCAAAAAGATGGGCTGCCAGTGAAGAAGCCGCTCCATGAGCACAGTCAAGAGCAATATGCAGACCGCTGAAGTCCTGCTGAATGGTCTGTTTCAGGAACTGCAGGTATTTCTGGCCGCCTTCAAAGTAATCGTTTACCTGTCCGAGCTCAGCACCTGTGGGGCGCGGCAGGCCGTCTTCCATGCCGTCTTCTTTACGTAGCAGCTCTTCGATTTCGTCCTCCTGGCTGTCTACGAGCTTAAAGCCGTCCGGCCCGAAAAACTTAATGCCGTTATCCGCTACAGGATTGTGAGAGGCGGAAATCATAACGCCGGCCTGGGCGCTCAAGGCTTTCGTCAAGTACGCTACACCTGGTGTGGAAATGACGCCGAGACGCATCACTTCTGCTCCAATGGACAACAGCCCCGCCACGAGAGCGCCTTCGAGCATGTGTCCGGAAATCCGTGTATCACGGCCGATCAGTACTTTCGGACGTCCTTCGCTTTCTTTTGTAAGAATGTACCCGCCGTATCGGCCCAGTTTAAATGCCAGTTCCGGGGTCAGTTCCGTGTTGGCTACTCCTCTGACACCATCGGTTCCAAAATGTCTGCCCATATGAAATCTCTCCTTACTTTCCTTACCGCCGTGCGGCTTTAGTTATGTATCAGGGCGGACACACCGGGGTGTATCCGCTGTATGAAGGAACGGATGCTGCGCCCGTTTCCTTTATGACGAATCCTCTTCTGTTTCCTCTTCGCTTTCTTCTTCCTCAGATTCTTCGTCTTCTTCAGTCTCATCTTCTTCATCCGGACCTTCTTCCTCGTCCGGTTCTTCTTCCTGTTCCTCTGGAGCTTCTTCATCAGCCGGCTGGGTGCTTGCCGGTTCTGCGTCTTCCTCATCGTACACTCTTACTGCCACTTCGTCTATGTCGAAATTAAAGCTCAGGTTCTGGGGCCCGTTCACGCGGAGCGGCACCCCATGCTCACCAGGAGAAAGGCCGTCAAGATCAATTGAGGCATCAATGTCCTCCTGGCTGATTCGCTCAAGCACAGAAGCCGAGCCCCTTACTTCAAGGTCAAAAGCGGCATTCTCCGGGTCAAGCAGTTCGACCTCGTAATCATTATTCAGGCCGGTAATGTCGAATGGAAAGTTGCTGAAGACCCGGGATTCTTCCTCGTCCACGACCACATCCACTTCAATCGTTTCCGGTTCGACCCGCTCAACGCCCTCCGGAAGCGGAACTTCAAGCTCCAGCGTCGTACTTTCATTAATCTCTGAAAGGTCAATACTGAGTCCTGTCACGAAATTGATGTCATCTAACACATCCGGCGGGCCGTATATCGTAACCGTATTCGGGTTCGCCTGAACGGAGGTGACAGCGGAACCGTTCGAAAGCTCTCCCTCCCGGTCAATGCGAACGGGCACTTCCTTATTCGGACTCGTAATCGGCACCGTCACATCCACAGCCGGCGGATCCGGCGTGATCTCTATTTCGTCACCGGACTCGTCATAAAGAAGCACTTCCACACTTTCCTCAATCGTCTCCGATTCCCCGGAGAGATCGATAAACGCGCGGGCAGTGGCAATCTGATTGATCATCCCTTCCGCTCCAGTCACATCAACGCTGCTCGGTGTCACGGTCGGAGTGCCGGCTGCATAACCGGCTTCCAGTTCGTCTTCATTGAGCAGTTCCACTTGCACGGGAAAAGAGGATGTCTGCAGTTCCTGCAGAGCCACGCGTACGGTGGACGGTTCCACTGCGACACTTAAGTCACTCTGAAAACCACTATACTGCACTCTTTCATAGTGCTCGCCGGCTCCCTCTTCACGGAGATCAACAAAAACTTCATACTGAGGTCTGGCAATCTGAAGCATCAGCAGATTCTGAGGGCCCCTTAGACTTACCTGAACAGTCTCCGGAGCTTCAGTCACCACATACCGGTCCTCATCGTAGAGAATGGTCAGTTCAACGTCTTCCAGCACCCGCTCGCCATCTGTAATACCCGGAATGCCGGCACCGGGCTGCTGGTTGTTAATATTGTCTATACTCACCATCATGTACAGCATCACAGCAATAAAAAGGGAAACAGCCCGGATAAACCATTTATTGTTAAACCATTTATCCATCATTTTTCTTCCCTCCCCACTGCCAGCGAGATGAGGCGGAATCAGAGCCTTCTGTCGACATTTCCTTAATGAGAAGCTCTCTGAGTGTCTCTTCGTCAAGGTTCCGGTGCAGCTCCCCGTTCTTAGTCAGAGAAATACCGCCAGTTTCCTCCGACACAGCGAGTGTTACCGAGTCGGTCACTTCACTCACACCAAGTGCGGCCCGGTGGCGTGTCCCCAGCTCCTTAGAGATAAACGGGTTTTCCGAAAGAGGCAGGTAACAGGCTGCGGCAGTAATTTCCGTCCCCTTAATGATCACGGCACCGTCATGAAGCGGGGTGTTTGGAATGAACACGTTGATGAGCAGTTCCGATGTGAGTCGGGCATTCATCGGTATACCTGTTTCCACGTAGTCCGTCATTCCTGTCTCCCTCTCAAGGGAAATCAGAGCCCCAATCCGTCTTTTCCCCATATAGTTCGCTGCCTTGACGATATGATTGATGGTATCTTTCATTTCTTCTTTCTGGGCTGCGGAACTTTTTGCAAAAAATTTACCACGGCCGAGCTGTTCAAGGGCGCGGCGCAGTTCAGGCTGAAAAATAATAATAATAGCTAAAAGACCATATGCAATGGCAGTGCTCATAATCCAATTGAGTGTCTGGAGACCGAGAAAACTGCTGATAAACCAGACCGCCAGGATGACGACGATCCCTTTAACAAGCTGAACAGCCCTGGTTCCCCTGATTATCATAATCAGTTTATAAATGACAAAGGTTACGAGCGCTATGTCTACAAAAATGCCTAATAAGCGAAGGATCTGAATATCTTCGAACATGGGCGTTCCTCCATGATAAAATTACCGGGAGCAGCTATGAAAAAAGACCTGCGCTGTCCACTTGACTTGTGCTCGATAAACCGGTCGTATTAGTATTCTAATAACTTACCAATTATATCACAATTTGCACATTTAAAGTGACAGGACCTGCCATTTATGCAGGTCTGATTTCTCACTTCTGACCTCTGCGGTTTTGCAGGTGCGGGTCTTACGAAAGCCGGCAGTCAGGCTCAGACAATGTGAAATATGTACTGCTTCCGGTTCGGCGCGCCCCGCGCAAACGGGACATGCCCTGACATACCCTCAATTTTTCTGGTACCCTTTTTTTAGACGTGACAATCGCCGATTTGTTACAGCCTCCGTTCCGGTAAAAAAGAAACCCTGCGGGAGCAGAGTTTCTTTTTATTCGCTTTTCTTTTCGACCAGATTGTGATTAAAAGCATAAATGACGGCCTGGGTGCGGTCGTGCACGTCCAGTTTATGGAGGATGCTGCTCACGTGTACTTTGGCGGTCTTTAAGGCGATAAAAAGCTGATCCGCGATCTCCTGATTTGTTTTCCCTTCTGCCATCAGCTGCAGGACATCCTTCTCCCGCCCCGTCAGCTGTTCATGGGGCTTCGGTTTCTGCCGCATACGGTTCATAATCTTTCCGGTCACTTCCGGCTCCAGCACCGACTGACCTTCGTATGTAGCTCTGATTGCTTTTGCTATTTCACTCGCCTTTGACGTTTTCAGCATATAACTTGTTGCTCCTGCTTCGAGGGCCGGGTAGACCTTCTCATCATCAAGAAAGCTGGTCACGATAATGATTTTCGCCTCCGGCCAGGCTTGAACGATCTGTCTTGTCGCTTCGATCCCGTCCATTTCCTTCATCACAAGATCCATCAGAATCACGTCAGGTCTGATATCAAGTGCAAGCGTGACTGCTTCTTTTCCATCATCAGCTTCTGCAACTACATCAATGTCCTTTTGGGCGGACAAATAGGAGGACACGCCGATACGAACCATTTCATGATCATCCACAAACAACACTCTGATCATTTTCTTTCTCCTCCTTTTGCATAAGGGACTTTTACTTCATAATAGCTTCCTTCCCCGGCAACACTGACAATTTTCAGGTCGCCTCCGATTGCTTCGGCCCGTTCTTTCATATTCGTCAGCCCGTAAGAGCTTTTCTCTGCCGCCTTATCAACGTCAAACCCGATGCCATTGTCAGTTACACGCAGAATCACATAATCGTCCCGGCTCACACAGAGCACTGTCATTTTATCGGCTTTTGCATGGCGGAGAATGTTGGAGACGGCCTCCTGGAGAATCCGGAACAGGTGATCCTCCACCCCTTTTTCAAGTTCGAGAGGCTCTGCTTTGACCTGGATCTTCAGTGGTACTTTTTCCTTCAGCTCCGAAAGAAGTTCTTTTACGCCTTCTTCCAGGGTTTTATTTTTAAGAGCCACCGGCCTCAGGTGAAGTAAAAGCGCCCGCATTTCCAGCTGGGACTGCTCAATCATCCTGCCGACCATCGCCAGCTGCTTTTTCATCGTGTCGTCCTCCGGGGGCCTCGTTTCATTGATTGTCGCCATCATCATGGAAGCGGCAAACAGCTGCTGGCTGACGGAATCGTGGAGTTCCCTGGCAAGCCTGGTCCGCTCTTCGGCCACCACTTCCTGAAGACTTCTTTCCCGTTCGCTTGCGTGTTCCGTTACAAGCCGCTGGGCTGTCTTTGTCTGCTCGGCAATTTTATGTTCGAGTGCGGTCAGACTTTTTTCGATTTCCTTCAATTCGAGAAGCGGCTCCTCCTCAAGACCCGTTCTCTTCTTCCCCTTTGAGACGGCTTCCACCTGATTGCGAATGGCTGTAAGTTTGTTTTTACTGTAACTTCCAGCCAATAGACCAGCTGTGATGCCTGCCAGGACCGTCACGGTCAACAGAAAGTAAATAAACGGGAGGTCAAAAACGCGCTGCTCCCAGAGCATGGACCACGATTCGAGAGGAAAGGAAAAGAAGATGGTCACACTTACAACAAGACTGAAAACCATGGCAGCTGTAAAGGTGATGAGGCCTGTTCTGAACATCACATTCATGTCCTCTTCACCTCACATTCCCCCGACCAGACAGAGGTGACGATCCGGATCCGCGGCTTTTCCGTCTGAAACCCGCTCGTCTCGTAAAACACCTGCTGGTTAAAGCGCCGGTCTGATCTCTGGTCAAAGACCGTTAGGCCCCCGAACAGCGCTGTATGGTGAACAGCCACTTCCACCTCGTACGGCACGTGTATGGTCAGGTTGCCAATCCCGTGCCGGATCATAATCACCCCGTCCTCCGGTACGACCGTATTCCCAAGATCCACGATCCGATCGCCGACGCCCCCGAGAATATTAACATCCCGCCACGAATAAGGAGATTCGTTTGTTTTTTCCATGCCGGTCAGGCGGTTCTTCATGAGGGGGCGCACGTGGAGAAAGTCCCCCTGTCTTTTTGTTTCTCCTGCGGATTCAGGTGTAATCGTTTCCGGTTCCATTCTCGACTGATAAAAACGGTAAAGCAGCAGGGCTGCCATTGCGATGATGATAAACCTTACCGCCATCAGGTTCAGGACAGTCAGAATAAACATGACGAGCCCGACCCAGAATAGAAGCTTTCCAATCAGGCGATGATACCATCGCCGGCCGAGGAAGATCATGAACACCTGAAGAACCAGGGAAAACAGAAAGCCCGGTCCAAAGAACAAAGCTTCCCCTAAAAGGAGGACAAGCCCGATCAGAAAAATCCAGTTGAACATTCTCGTTGATATCTGGTTAAACACGGGGCGCCCTCCTTCCTTTTTGGCTCTGCTGTGCAGAGCATTATGTATGAAGAGGCCGGGAAATAAATGTTTGTCCGGAGGCTCATCCAACCATTTTCATTCTTTCCCGGCCTTGCTTACCTTTTTCGCACACGAACTCATTTTACCATGATTTAACGGTTCTTTTCTTTTTCTGCCTGTTCGATCAGTTTCTGTTCGATTTCAGCAAGCTTGGAATCAAAAGTGTTCTTGTGGTAATCACGGTTTACCCGCTGTTCCAGGTTCTCGATATACTGCTCCATATCTCCAAAACGGGAGAAGGAACGCTCACCTGATTCAGAGGTAACTTTACTCATTTTATAACTTGCTCTGGCGGCATTTTCCCGGCCCATCAGTTCCATTTGCCTGACTCGCATATCCTTGAGTCTATGCTTCATGTCCTCGTACTGCTGTTCGAGTTTTTCAAGCTGGAATTCGGCGTCCTGCCTGGCTTTTTCCAGTCTTTCTGCTCTCTGACTGTATTCCTCCCATTCACGGGCAGCAAATCCTGCATACTCTTCTTCGCCCGCACGCTCGGCAACTTCTTTCTGATGCTGGCGCCTCTCGGCCATTTCAGCCGCTTCTGTATGCTCCCTTACAAATTCCTCTTTCAGCCTGTGCTGGCGCTCAACAAGCTGCCGCACCTTTTCTGTTTCTTTTTCACTCTGCCTCAGGTAGTGATTCAGGGCAGCAATCGGATTGCCCGCTTCCTTTTTATCCATCATGCCGTGCAGATCTGCCGATACGGCGTCTTTGATTCGTGTAAACAGTGTGGTCATTGTTCAGTCTCTCCTTTTTGTTCAGTTTTCTACGGATCCCTGATCCGGATTCAGCGGTTCATATCTGCCCACTGCTTTTCAAAGCTTGTGAACGGGTCTTCTTCTTCCGATGGCTTATTAAGGACCGTGTCACGGTCACTGTTCCAGTTATTCCAGATGAAGTAGAGAGCCGCAAGTGCGGCCAGTCCAATCACTGAAAATGAATTGGCGACACCGATACTTACAACAATCAGTCCGGCAATGACCCACCAGACCTTCCCTGCTGTTGAAACGGTTTTTACGAACTGGTTAAAAATGATGTAGGTGAGCCAGACGGAAACTGCCAGCAGAATCATCGGCCCGAGGTTGGCCAGAAGAACAGCCAGTGCCACAAGACCGGCACAAAACAGTAAAAACTTTTTCATCACTCGTTCCTCCTTTCCTGATCTCTGTCTTAATCGTACCGGTAAACGTAAAACGGCATAATGGCCCCCGGCTTTATTTTCACTAGGTCCCGAGGCGTATACAGGAGCAGGCCTGACCCGTGGCGGGCTTCTGGATCAGGATGGCGGACAGTGTTCTCCATCACTTTCCTTCACACGACAAATCCCGCAAGTTAATTAAACGTTTATTTAACCTGCAAAGATTGGCGGATCAGAGACGATTTGTGTGATTTTTGCTTTAATAAATAGGCTCTGTTAAAGTATGGTGTTGATTTCCGCTCACTGCGCTCCCTTTCCGCGGGCACCGCTTCAGCCTCCTCGGGAGGATCGCCCTGCGGGGTCTTCAGCCGGTGCTGTTCCCGCAGGAGTGTCGCGCGCTCGCTTCAATCAACAACGATAGAAAAATATCAAAATTAAGCTTTAACAGTGCCAATAAATAAAAAAAACACAGCCTGCGGTCATTGCCGCTATGGCTGTGTCTGACTACTATGCTGTTAATCTTCCTGCGGCGGGTCGCTTCCGTTGAAAACGTTCAGTACTTCTCCCATGAACGACTTGGTTTCATACCAGATCCAGCTGAGAACCCGGTTCACTTCATTAACTTCTCCAGCTACGTGTCCCGCCGACGCCAGATACTGGTCACCGTTGATCACCGTTACATTGCCGAGGACTTCGCCTTCCACTTCAATGTCACCGTTACGAACGATTAGATTTCCTTCAATTGTTTCTCCTTCAGGGACAATAACAACATTTCGTTCTTCGTCTATATGGAAATTCCCCTGTCCCTGCACCGTTATTTGAGAACCGCCGCCACCGCTCCAGAAGGAGGATACACTTGTGACGAACAACAGCATAAATACGGCCGCTGCCAGGAAATAGGGATGTCTTCTCATCCAGGTCTTCCATT
Organism: Alteribacter lacisalsi; assembly: GCF_003226345.1. Lineage (GTDB taxonomy): Bacteria > Bacillota > Bacilli > Bacillales > Salisediminibacteriaceae > Alteribacter > Alteribacter lacisalsi. The sequence continues at coordinate 126,863 of NZ_PDOF01000004.1, forward strand.
TGTTTGATTTCGACTGCTGCGGAAGCCTGCTCATGACGCCCGCCGTAAAGTCCGGCGGTGCTTCCACATGCGATGTACTCTGCACGATCGCAATCGTTTTTCTAAGCTCTCGCAGATGCTTTTCGCAGTCTTCGCAGCCCATTAAATGCTGCTCAAACTGCTTTTTTTCCAGGAGCGTCATCTCTTCATCCAGATATTTATGAAGTAAATCAGTTTTTGTTTTTTCGCATGCCATCTGTTCATGCACCCCTTTCTCCTACGAATTCCGGAGACGCTTTCTCAGCGCTTCTCTTCCCCGGTGAATTCTCGTCTTGACCGTCGCAACAGGGAGATTCAGAATTTCCCCGATCTCCTTAAGCGACAGATCCTCCAGATACTTCAGGATGATCGCCGAACGATACTTCGGCGGCAGCTCGGAAATTTCATTCTGGATCCATTCCTGCATCTCATACTGAACCACTTTATCCTCCGGCAGTTCCTCATCCGCCGCAATCTGGGAATAGTAATTCAGATCCTCCGTTCCCCCTACGGGATCGTCGAGATGAAAATCCGGCTTCTTCTTACGTATACGGTCAATCGATAAATTGGTTGCAATTCTGAACAGCCAGGTTGAAAATTTCCTGTTCATGTCGTAGCTGTCCAAATTTGTGTATGCTCTCAGAAAAGCTTCCTGCGCAACGTCCTGCGCTTCGTGGACATTCCCAAGCATGCGGTATGAAATCTGATACACTTTGTCCTTATAAAGATCAACCAGCTCCGCAAAAGCCTGCTGGTCACCCTTTTTCACTTCCATGATGATTTTTTTAACCACCGCATCCATGCTTATTACCTCCGCTCTCTTGCGGCTACCTTCTTTACGCATTACCGGCAAAAAGGTTTCACCTTAAATTACAATCTTTATTTTATCACCTGATTCCAGAAAAATCATACAATTCCTAAATAAGTATATGTTTGGAAAAGTGTATAACAGGGTATGCTACGTACAGGAAAGTCTATCCATACGACGGGAGGTCGAAAAACTTGGAACTTGAACAGAAGGATCTGCTGGAGGAAATTGAGTGGGCAAGGGAGAAAATGTATGACCTCTCTTCACAGCTTAACCGGACCTCACACGAAGTCGTGGCAATCAGTTCCTACCTGGACGCACTACTTAACAAATACCAAACCACGTATTACAAAATAGAGAACTAGAAGAGTTCATACGTTTAAACACCAGCCGCCCCTCCCCCGCGGCTGGTGTTTTTTCTTTTTGTTCAGGTTGAGGAATCCATCTTCATGGCGGTGGTTTTAACTTTGGGCAAATCAGGACACTTCACGCTTTTTCAGGGCCGGTTTGTCCTGACTTTGCGCGAGTCAGGACACTTTGCGCTTTTTAAGGATTGTTTTGTCCCAACTTCTCAAGAAGCTGATTCTATCGGCTTCCTGCTGAACCCTAAACCAGAAAACACAAAAAAATCCGGCTCATCAATAAGCCGAACTGCAATAAACATATGTATGGTGGAGCCTAGCGGGATCGAACCGCTGACCTCCTGCGTGCAAAGCAGGCGCTCTCCCAGCTGAGCTAAGGCCCCGACTGATTTTACTGCCTAAAAAAAATGGCAGGGCTAGCAGGATTCGAACCTGCGAATCACGGGATCAAAACCCGATGCCTTACCGCTTGGCTATAGCCCTATGCGTGTATGTAAATGGTGCTGGCCAGAGGACTTGAACCCCCAACCTACTGATTACAAGTCAGTTGCTCTACCAATTGAGCTAGGCCAGCATATTAAAACCGGTACCTGCAAAAAAGACAGAAAAAAATAATGGTGACCCGTACGGGATTCGAACCCGTGTTACCGCCGTGAAAGGGCGGTGTCTTAACCACTTGACCAACGGGCCTCCTGGAGCTTCCTAGCGGGCTTGAACCGCTGACCTCATCCTTACCATGGATGCGCTCTACCAACTGAGCTAAGGAAGCATGGCTCCACAGGTAGGACTCGAACCTACGACCGATCGGTTAACAGCCGATTGCTCTACCACTGAGCTACTGTGGAATAATACTGAATTGCCGTTAAGCGGCGAATGTCTTCGTCATCTGCAGTCGATCGGGCAGTCACGTACTGTTGTACGCTCCTTTCCTCTCTTCCTTGTTTCCTCGACCTTCTTGCTTTCCGGCAATTCAGGTCTTGAAAACGCGGCGAATCTCTTCGTCATCTGCAGTCGATCGGGCAGTCACGTACTGTTGTACGCTCCTTTCCTCTCTTCACTTCGGCTTTTTCAGGAGGATAAAAATGTCCGGATCACATGCCCAGCGGCGTCCTACTCTCACAGGGGGAGATCCCCCAACTACCATCGGCGCTGGAGAGCTTAACTTCCGTGTTCGGCATGGGAACGGGTGTGGCCTCTCCGCTGTCGCCACTAGACAATGTTATCTCAGACATTTGATATCATACTACAGATCCCGTTGATTTGGCAAGGGGTATGCAATAGTTTTTTACCAAAAATCATGCTTGTCCACTAACAGAAAGCTTCACCAGTTACGAGGCCCGTTTGGGTCAGTTAAGTGGGTAAATATTTATTTGGTTTTACAGTCAGGCTGAACCTGCCTTGAAGAGCGGTTATGTCTCACATACTTCATGTATTCCTGCGGTTTTACAAACCGTTTATACATGCGGAAAATAATCTGATACCGTTCTTCCATTGCCCGCTTGACGATTCCTTCGATTCGGGAATCGGTCAGATCAAGCAGAAGTTCTTCCAGTTCACGCTTAAGTAAGTACTCCATTTCCTGTGTTTCTTTTGCATTAAGCATCAATCCAAACATAGGTCACCTCGGCTTCCAGCATGTGCGTCATCTTATGACTGTTCTCGGTGGGTGTACTCGAACGCGATTGATATCGTGCTCCTTTACAAATTATTTTCCACTTCTTTACTTTTTATTCACAACGAATTTTCAGGCTTTTTCCCGGCCGGAAAAAGTTTGTCTCTCCTGTTCATAAATGCCCGTCCACGGAATACATATGAGGTAACAATGGACAAGGAGGGCTCCTGATGAATTTTTTCTGGGTATGGAGTGCCAAACGTTTAAAACGCTATACAATTGTTGTACTGGCTGCGCTGTTTACAGCCGGGATCCTTTATGTAGAACGGACACAGATTCCTGTTTTTTCAACTGGTGAAAAACCGGTCGCCATTTACAAGGTGGAGACGGAAGACAAGGACATAGCCCTGACCTTTAACATCAGCTGGGGAGAAGAGCGCGCGCTTCCGATTCTTGATGTGCTGAAAGAAAACAGCGTGGAGAACGCCACCTTCTTCCTTTCTGCTGCCTGGGCTGAGCGTCACCCTGAGATCGTGGAGCGGATCCTTGAGGACGGCCACGAAATCGGCAGTCATGGCTTCCGGCATGAGCACTATACAAAATGGGAAGATGATTCAATCAAAAAAGACATTCTCACCGCCCACGAGATCATTAAAAAAGTGAGCGACACGACACCGCAGTTTCTCCGTCCGCCTAACGGAAATTTCGACGAGCGAGTTCTGGAAATTGCCGAAAAACTCAACTATGATGTGGTGCACTGGAGCATTGACTCCCACGACTGGCTCAATCCTGGTGCTGATGAAATTATCGAGAATGTCGTGAGCAAAGCGTCACCGGGAGATATCGTTCTCTTCCACGCTTCCGACTCTGCCCAGCAGACAGCCGAAGCCCTGCCTGATATCCTGGATAAACTGAAATCAGACGGATTCACCTTCGTCTCTGTGTCAGAACTCATGACCGGTGCCGACACCACGACCGAGGAAATCCGCTAAAATGCAAAATGGGGACGGTTCCCGCGTAACATCTGTTACGCGGGAACCGTCCCCATTTCACATTCGACATTAATTCGGCTGTTCGTGGAGCCGGTGCAGCACGAGCAGCTGCCATGTGTTGGCTACAAGCAGCGGTACAATCGCCGTAAGCAGAAACGTCATATCGTTTTCCCTGAGAGCAGGGATCCACTCAATTGTAGTCACCACCACCATAAAGAACAGTGCCGGAATAAAGGCGGTGAAGTTCGTATCCTTCGCTTTCAGGTAGGCTACAATAACGGCGTAGACAAGAAGTAAAAACGGCAGTATTGCATAGTCCGTAATGGTCTCCTCAGCAGTACCGAATGCCCAGTAACGGAACAGCATCAAATCGAAAAGCGCAAACAGAATCAGGACGACCTGGATTCGGTTCCACAGCTTGGTGGATTTAAAGATCCCGAGCCCGAAGCGGTGAATTGTCAGGTACGCAAAGAAACCCATCTGTGCGATAATTGTCCAGATTCCCGCCCCGATAAAGAGCATGAATACGCCCCCCACCTGGCCGTTACGAAGATCCTGCATATGTGTATTAAAATCGAGCATGATGCCCATGAGTAAACCAGCTGTCGTTCCGATCAGAAACGTGCTCCAGAATAGAAAAACCACTTTTCTTGTATTCACAATCGTGCCTCCAGTATTCGTGTTAATGCCACCCTCCATTGTATCAGAACGCATAGTCCTGTATCCACTCTTTTTCCATCAATGAAGGAGCCATTTGTGGCAATTTAAGCAACTTATCCAGCCCGGCATAAACTCCCCCCTGTTGAGGCATATTAGGGACAAACGTATAAGAAAGGGGCTGGCACCGATGAGGCACGTCTTCACTAAGACAGCAGCCTTAAGCTTCGTTCTGGTCGGTTTACTCTTATTCACAGGCTGTGCAGCCGTGGAGGATCAGAGTCAGCCTGACTATGAAGACACGAAGAAAATGATGGTCGACATGCTTAAGACTGATGAAGGCAAGCAGGCAATTCAGGAAGTGCTCCAGGATGAAAAAGTAAGGGAATCCTTTGTGGTGGACCAGGTTTTTGTCAAGGACACGATTGAAAATACATTAACTACAGCACAGGGGAAAAACTTCTGGACTGAAATGAGCAAGGACGAGGAGTTCCGCAAGACGCTTGCAGAAAGCATGCAGGAGCGGAACGAGCAGGTTTTAAAAGGACTCATGAAGGATCCGGAGTATCAGGGCATGCTGATCAGCGTGATGCAGGATCCCGAAATGGAGGACGAGTACCTCGAACTTATGAAGAGCAAGGAGTACCGCAAGGAGGTCATGAACATCATGGCCGAGGCGTTTGAAAGTCCGTATTTTATCTCACGGCTTCAGGATATCATGAGCAAAGTCGCCGAAGAACAGATGGCAAAACAGGAAGAAGGCCAGGATGATGAATCCAGCCAGCAGGAAGAAGAGCCGTCATCCGCAGAGGAAGAAGAAAGCCAGATGGGGCAGGGCGGCGGAAGCGGCGGAAATTAATCCGTCCGCTGCCTGCTGTCCAGCAGGCAGGCCTGAAAAAATCCCGCAGACAACATGTCTGCGGGATTTCCTGTCTATTTACCGACTTTGTTAATTACTTTATCTGCAAGTTCCGAATAAATCTGTCCGATCTGGTGACTGTCATCGTAGACCGACGGCGCGAAATTTTCTTCATCGATATCCGGCTGGCCGAGCGGCACCTTCGCAAGAATTTCACTGTCCAGTACTTCTGCAAGCTTTTCTCCGCCTCCAGTGCCGAACACGTATTCCTTCTCGCCAGTGAGCTTACTTTCAAAGTACGCCATGTTCTCCACAATCCCGAGAATTTCATGCTCGGTTTTCAGGGCCATCGCACCGGCACGGGCAGCAACAAAGGCTGCTGTCGCGTGAGGGGTCGTCACGAGAATTTCCTTGCACTGTGGGATCATGGAATGTATATCGAGTGCCACGTCCCCTGTCCCCGGCGGGAGGTCAAGGACGAGATAATCAAGGTCGTCCCACTCGACTTCGTTAAAGAAGTTATTAAGCATTTTTCCGAGCATTGGACCACGCCAGATGATCGGGGAGTTGTCCTCCACGAAAAAGCCCATGGAAATGACCTGTACATCAAAGCGGTTCACGGGATAAATACGCTGGCCCACCACTTTCGGCCGTTCTTCAATTCCCATCATATCCGGGACACTGAACCCGTAAATATCGGCATCAATAATACCGACTTTTTTTCCTTTTTTCGCAAGCGACACAGCCAAATTCACACTCACGGTGGATTTACCGACCCCGCCTTTGCCGCTTGTTACGGCAATAAAGCTTGTTTTGCCGTTTTTCGCACGGTCAAGAATCGTTTCGCCTTCGTCTTCTTCCCCGGCACCACCGTGTTGGGCAATGACTTCTTCCGGCAGCTGTTCAAAGCGGAGTCCGACTGATTCGGCTCCTGCTCCCTTTACAGCGCTTACAACAGCCTGCTGAAGCTGCATCTGTTCCGCTGTGCCAGGCTGGGCAATCGCCAGCTTCAGGCTCACAAGGTTATCTTTTATCTTCAGTTCCTTAACTGATCCGAGTTCTGTCAGGCTCTTTCCCAAGTGGGGCTCCTGCACGCTTTTCAGCGCATCGAGTACTTGCTCTTCCGTAAGCATCTATAACACCGTCCTCTGCGTATTCGTATCTAAATGACTCCACCTCAAGTATAACACTGTGCCTGAGGGAAAAAAAGAATCCGCAAGCCTGCCGAAAAAAGAGAAAGAGGGCCATTACTGGCCCCCTCCCGGAATGGGATCTCCGTTTGCATAGCGTAAAATTCCTTCATACACCGAAGCCGCTACACTCTGCTGATAATCCTTCGTTTTCAGAAGCTGCGCTTCCGTCGGATTGGACAAAAATCCGACTTCGACGAGGGCGCCGGGAATTTTCGCCTGCTGAATCAGATAAACGCTGTTAATCGGCCGTGCATCTCTGTTTGTATTTTCAAGATTACGCATAATCTCAGCTTGAATCTGCATGGCCAGAACATCGCTTTTTTCGACCGCACGGTTATAAAAGGTCTGTGCCCCGCTCCACTTTGGCGTTGGAATCGCATTTAAATGAAGACTGATAAACAAGTCTGCGTTTGACCCGTTGATCAGTTCTACGCGCCGCTTTAAATCCTCCACCTTACGGGCCCGTATCCGTTTCGTCCCGTCCGCGGCAAGGTCATGATCCCCTTCCCGGGTCATGAGAACAAGCGCCCCTGCTTCCTGCAGATAATCGCGGAGAATAAAGGTGATTTCGAGCGCAATGTCTTTCTCCAGATCTCCTGCTCTGGATGATGCTCCCCCATCGATGCCTCCGTGACCTGGATCCAGGACAACAACCTTGCCGGACAAAGGCATGTTCAGCCCTGTTGAATCCTCACTCGTAAAAACAAATTGAACAAAAATAATAATACCGATTAAAGCCAGTACTCCTGCGGCCCAGATCCATCGTTTTCCCAAAGCCTCCCCCTCCTTGTCTCCACCAGTAATATATGGGACAAGAGCAGGTTTAAGAACCGTTTCGGGTCAGGCTGTCACAGGCCGACATCTCTAGTGCAGTTTCATTTTGTACCGCTTTACACCTTCATTAAAACCTTTTTCCCACCACCGGTGGACAAATGATTCGCTCAGCTGTCTGTAGCGCTCCTCGTCTTCCTCTGAGCCGTGGAGCCATGCCTGGAACTGTCCGGCTGACTGTTCAATGTATATATCAATTTCATCCATGCATCGGCTTTTTGCCATCTCTGCCGTTTCACCGAAATAGCCGAACCGCCCGTACTCGGAGCCGAGCAGAAAGGCGTCAATGCCGATGTCCACGGCAAAGTCCTCCAGATACATGTTGCTCACCCGGTCCATATAAATCGTCGTCATAAAATGCTGATGCACATCCTTGCGCATGTCAGTAATGGATAAACTGCGAAGCACCTTGCGTTCATAATTCCACTGTTTCTTTCGTCTTTTCTCACTGAATGATGTTATTAAATTCATGGCTCTCCGCCTCTTTTTTAGTCTTATTCTCTGCTCCCTCCTCTTTCTAACACCCGAAAAAACATCCCAGTTTCTCCAGATAAAATGCCGTTCACGAGCAAAAAGCCTCCGCTTATTCCTGAAAGCTGAAAAGCGGCTGGCTCCTGTTTTTTCCCAGCAAAAAAATGAGGCCGGGACAGAAGTGTTTTTTACAGACGAAAACCCGAACAATCGCAAGCCGGAGTAAATAACCGCTCCAGAAATATTCGCTGCTTTCCGCGGGAAGCGGCTGAGCCTCCGCGTGCTCAGCACTGCGGGGTCTCACCTGCGCTTTTCTTCCCGCAGGAGTCAGCAAATATTTCTTCCGCTTTATTACGATTTGTTCGGGTTCTCAACTTTACACTTCACTTATGTCCCAGCCTCATCATTTTTATCAGCCAGTCAAACACCTGCATCATAAATTATTCCGTTTTTTCTCATTTTGATATGCCTTCCAGTTCATCGCAATTCCGTACAGGCCCGTTGCGACTAGAAAGGCGCCTGCCCACCAGACAAGGTCAAGAAGCAGGATGCAGGAAATGACAAGAACAATGATCACAAGGATGTTTCGGATATACGTGTTCAAAGACCTTTCCTCCGGTTTCGTCTGTCTGGTTATAGTGTAGCGTAAAAGAACAGGGATGGTCTACTCGCTCAGCAGGCCTTCCCCTGTGAGAAACTCTCTCGCCACATCTTCCGCATTTTCATCGCCCACTTCGACCCGGTGGTTCATTTCCTGCATTTCCTCATCTGTGATCAGGCCTTCGAGCTGATTGAGAACAGGTTCGATTTCCGGATACTGTTCCAGCAAATCTCCCCTGACAAGTGGCGCGCCCTGGTAAGGCGGGAACAGCCCTTCATCGTCTTCCAGAACCGTCATGTCATATTCCTCAAAGTACCAGTCCGTTACGTAGGCATCCATCAGGTCAATGTCTCCTGACTGCAGGGCCTGGGGGCGAAGTCCTGCTTCCATCGTAACGACGTCAAGCTCAACACCATAGACATCCTGAATCCCCACGTAGCCGTCTTCCCGGTCCGCAAATTCGTGGGTAAATCCGGCAGTCAGATCATTGTTATAGGCAGTCAGATCGGAAATCGTTTCAACTCCGAGATCCTCCGCTGTATCAGTCAGCATACCGAGAGCATACGTATTGTTATACTGCATCGGACTCAGGAAGATCAGGCCGTACTCTTCCTCCATCCCGGCCCTTGCCTGTTCATAGACGTCCTGTTCATCAGTGGATTCGATATTTTCGTCCAGAAAGGTCATGAGCGCTGTTCCGGTAAATTCGAGATAAATATCAATGCTGCCCTGCTGAATCGCATTAAAAACAAAGTCTGTCTGGCCAAGGTCCGCTTCCAGGTCCACTGCCAGGTCCGTTTCTTCTTCAATCAGCAGTTTGTACATGTTAATGATAATTTCCGGCTCGGATCCGAGCTTACCCCCAATGGTAATGTCAGCCTGCTGAGGCCGGATCAGAAACGGCGCCGCCACAATCAGGATCGCTGTGAGAATAACAATCAGAATCGGTTTATTCGATCCTCCCCCCGATTTCCGCTCTGTAAAGCGCAGCACGGCATCAAAGAAAAGGGCCAGCAGCGCGGCTGGAATCGCCCCGAGAAGGATATATTCACTGTTGGACCTGGAAATTCCGAGCATAATCAGATCCCCAAGACCGCCTGCACCGATCAGCGCAGCCAGCGTGGCCGTTCCCACTATCAGCACCATGGACGTCCGGATCCCGGCCATAATGACGGGCATCGCCAGGGGAAGCTCGATTCTCCTCAGCCGTTTTAAAGAGCCCATCCCCATTCCGTCTGCTGCTTCTATGAGTGACGGGTCAATCTCCCTGATGCCTGTATATGTATTTCTCAGAATCGGGAGCAGGGCGTAAGCCGTAAGAGCCACTATCGCAGGAGTTGTGCCGATCCCAAGCAACGGAATCATAAAACCGAGAAGCGCGAGACTCGGAATCGTCTGAAGGACAGCTGACACGCCGATAATCGGTTCAGCTATCCGGGTTCTTCTGGTCAGAAAAATGCCTAACGGTAAAGCAATAAACACACTCAGTAGAAGAGAAATAATCGAGAGCTGCAGATGCTCCCATGTGGCCGCCCACAGAAGATCCTGGCGGTCCTGAACCAGCTGAAGGAAACTTTCCATATTCACACCCATCAGCTTTCACTCCCTTCTGTACGGGAGTCATTAAGATAAAAGGCTGTATCTTTAAGCGTCAGTGTTCCGATCAGCTTTTCCTTTTCCACAACCGGAAGTACGTCAAATCCCGACTTCTTAAATCGGTTCATCGCCTCTTTGATGGAACTCGTTTCAGTCAGCGTCCATTTAAACGGCTCTGGCTCGGTCCCTTCTTTGCCGGTATAAATACCTTTAAAGGTGCAGTCGGTTTTATCGAACAGATAAAGCGGCCAGGTTTCACTACCCGACGCCTCTTTTATTGTCCCCTTCATGAAAGGACTGCCCCTCTCAACGAGCGGTCTGATTTCATTTTCCCACACGGAACCTCGATCACCGATAAATTGTTTCACAAAGCTGCTGGCAGGATTGTTAACGAGATTCTCCGGTGTATCAATCTGGACAATCCTCCCTTCCTGCATCACGCAGACTCGGCTGCCGAGAGCAAGGGCCTCGTCCATGTCGTGCGTCACAAAGACGATCGTTTTTTTAATTTCCTTCTGAAGTTTCCGGAAATCCTTCTGAAGCTGCTCACGGCTGATCGGATCAAGCGCACTGAACGGCTCGTCCATTAAAAGGATATCAGGATCGCCTGCAAGAGCCCGGACGACCCCGATCCGCTGCTGCTGCCCCCCTGAAAGCTCCTTTGGTTTGCGGTTCCTGAATTTTACCGGCTCCATTCCGACCATCTCAAGAAGCTCGTCAATTCTTGCATCCGTCTTCTCTTTTTTCCACCCGATCATTTCAGGAACGACAGCGATATTTTCTGCAATCGTCATATGAGGGAAAAGAGCAATCTGCTGAAGGACATAACCGATATTCCAGCGGAGCTTTTTCACATCCTGCTCACGGATATCCTTTCCGTTTATCCTGATCGTTCCACCTGACGGTTCGATCAGCCGGTTAATCATTTTCATCGTTGTTGTCTTGCCGCAGCCGCTCGGTCCAATGAGCACAAAAAATTCACCTTCTTCAACCGAAAAATTGAGACCGTCAGCCCCTTTTGTTCCATCATCAAATTGTTTTGTGACGTCTTTAAACTGGATCATCTGCTTCCCTTCTTTCAGTGATGGAATAAAAACACTCTCGAATTATTTCCACTTCCTGCTCCCTGCTAAACTTAGGATTTACCAAACGCCGGAAATCCGTGCAAAAACGTTAGCGATCACCAATCAGGGGAATACACCTTTATACACCACGAAACAAGGAGTGAATGTTTATGACACAGAAAATGAAAGACAAAGTGGCCCTCGTTACCGGTGGCGGTTCGGGAATTGGAAAATCATCCGCTCTGCTGCTGGCAAAGGAAGGGGCAAAGGTTGTCCTTGCTGATGTAAATATGCAGGAAGCAGAAAAAACGAAAAATGAAATTGAATCGGCCGGCGGTGAAGTCCTGGTCGTGGAAGCAGATGTGTCCAACCCGGATCACATGCGCAAATGCTACAGCAGTCTCATCAATCGCTTCGGCAGACTGGACGCCATTTTTGCCAACGCAGGCATCAATGGGACGATCACCCCGATCGAAGATATGGAAGCTGATGAATGGGATCAAACGATCAGTACCAATCTGAAAAGTACCTTTCTCACGTTAAAATACGCCATTCCCCATATGAAGGAAAACGGCGGAAGCGTGATTATTACCAGTTCAATTAACGGCACCCGGATCTTTAAAAACTTCGGATTTTCCGCTTACAGTTCATCAAAAGCCGGGCAGATGGCGTTCGGAAAAATGGCTGCACTGGAACTGGCGAAGTATCATATTCGGGTCAATATCATCTGTCCCGGCGCCATTGAGACAAACATCGGAGAGAATACCTTCCCCGAAGACGACGCTCTCAAAAAAGTGAAGGTGCCGGTTGAGTACCCGGAAGGAAATCAGCCTCTTGAACACCGTCCCGGAAAACCGGAAGAAGCGGCTGAACTCGTATTGTTCCTTGCTTCCGATGCTTCCAGACACATAACAGGAACAGAGCTGTTTATCGACGGGGCGGAATCCCTTCTGTAACTCTTTTCCTGATCCTTTTTCGTGCTATAATCCCCCTATCTTTTTACAGTTTTCTGTTATATTATTACAGAGTACTTCGTAATTAATAAAATTTTCAAAATACAGAGGAGATGTTTGCTTTGCAATGGGTTGAAGTCAACCTCGACCATCTGGAGCACAACCTCGAGGTCATGCACCGCACGTGTAAACCCGCTTCTATTTTCGCTGTAATTAAAGGGAACGCCTATAATCACGGAATGATTCCTGTTGCCAGGATGCTGGACGGTCACCATCTCGTCACGCATTTAGCTGCAGGGCGTGAAGAGGATGCCGTTCTCCTCAGAAAAGAGGGGATCACCTCTCCCATTCTGCTTCTGTCTCCTTACTTTGATGAAAATAAAATTGTAGCAAACACGATTACACCAACCATTACTTCAGTAAATGACCTCCATAAGCTGTACCTCGAGGTGAGAAAGCAGGAGTGCAGAAAACCGTATCCATTTCACCTGAAAATCAATACAGGCATGAACCGGTTCGGCCTTCAGCCGGACGAGCTGGAAACGTTTCTCGAAGTGTACAAAGACTACAGCCGCACACTTGCACTTGAAGGATGTTTTTCGCACCTGAGTAACGGTCTGAAAAACAAGGCATCCCATTCTCTCAAACAGAAAGCCGTGTTTGAAAAAACGCTCGAAACGATCCGGGGAAAAGGAATCGAGATTACCTATGCCCACCTCGCTGCAAGTCATGTGGCTCTGGGAGACTCGAGGTTCCACTTCGATGCGGTTCGTACGGGCAATGCTTTATATGGACAAGCCCAGAACAGCAAACAGGAGTTCAAACATGCGCTCACCTGGAAAACGCGGATTCAGGATATCTACAATGTCCCAGCCGGCGAATCAATCGGGTACGGTCTTTCACGCCCGTCAAAAGAAAAAAAGCGGGTTGCCGTCATTCCCGTCGGTACGGTCGACGGTCTCGGACTCGTCAGACAGGCTCCTCCTGAGTCTGTAAAAGATGTGATCAGACAGATCCTGAAAACGGGCTATCACTATCTTAAAGCACCGTCACCGTTTCAATACGGGTCCACTCCCCTCCGCCCTCTCGGCAAACAGGGAATGGAGTTCACACTGCTCGATATTACCGCCCATCCTGACATTACAATCGGCAGTGAAGTCCGGATCAACAGCTCGCTTTTTGCCCTCCCATCCCAGGCCGAAGTTGTGTATGTGAGAGACCGCAAGCAAGTCCACGCCTCCAACTACTGATTATGTTAAGCGGGGACGGTTCCCGCTTAACATTTTGGCTCTGTTAAAGTCTAATGTTGATTTAACCAAGTTGATTGGAACGAACGAGCGACACTCCTGCAGGGCGATTTTCCCGAGGAGGCTCCAGTGGTGCCCGCGGAAAGGGAGCGCAGTGAGAGAAAATCAACAACTGACAGAGCCAACATTTTAAAGCAGGACGGCACAAAGCAGCCATGCTGTAATGCGAAAAGCAGGATCACAATTGAATAGCAGCATTTTCACATGCAACAGGTGGCCACTCAGCTTAAAAGGGAAGCCCGGTTCAAAGCCGGCACGGTCGCGCCACTGTAAGGATGAAGCTCCTACGTCCTGCGCCTGTCCCCTCGGGACGGGAAGGGGGAAGGAGGAATGATTCCGAGTCAGGATACCTGCCTGTTGTCTGCACTTGTACCTACGCGTCATAGGGAGGAGTGATATGAACAGGCTTTAGATTATTTACCTGTGCCTATCTGTATCCAACTGCTCTCTAACCTCCACGGTAGAGGGCTTTTTTCATGAAAAAAAACGACAGGAGACCTGTAAAATGACACAAACATACCCGATGAAACGCTCTAAGACCATTCAGACAAAACTTGTTCTGCCACCCGATACAAATCATCTGCAGACGATCTTCGGCGGAAAGGTTCTGTCCTACATTGATGAAATCGCAGCCCTGGCAGCCATGAAGCACGCCAATACCGTGGTAGTCACCGCCTCAATTGATTCTGTGGACTTCTTATCCTCCGCCAAGGTTGGGGATGCCCTTGAACTGGAGGCCCTCGTCACCTACACAGGACGGACTTCAATGGAGGTTTATGTTCGCGTCTATTCCCATAACCTTCTGAGCGGAAAACGGACCCTGACAACCGAATCCTTCCTGACCATGGTAAGTGTGGACAGCAGCGGGCGGCCATCTCCCGTCCCTGCTGTAGTGCCTGAAACAGAGGAAGAAAAGAAGCTGTTTGAAACAGCCGAAGAACGGCGAAAGCACCGCAAAAACCGGTCATCCTGATTCTGTATCCTCGTGAAAATCGTAAAAAAACAGGCTCCCTTTCCTTGCAAAGAAGGAAAAGAGAGCCTGTTTCTGTTCAGTATTTTGTTTCCAGGGAGAGCCGGTCCTCCACTTCGCGGTTAACAAGATATTTCGGAAAAAAACCATTGAGCACATCTGCGATATTCTGTGCTGACTTCCGTTTCAGCTCCTGTTCAGCTTCAACCGAATAAAACGCAGCATGGGGATTCAAGATCACCTGATCCATCGTCAGCAGCGGGTTGTTCTTTTCAACAGGCTCTTTTTCCAGAACATCCAGCGCTGCTCCGGCAATTTCTTTTTTCCTGAGAGCGTCAATTAATGCCTGCTCATCGATGATCGGGCCCCTTGCTGTATTAATAATACAGGCGGTTTCCTTCATGGCGGCAAACTGGTCTTTACTAATGATTTTTTCCGTGCGCGCATTTAACGGAAGGTGTACGGAAATGTAGTCGGATTCCCGGCACACCTCGTTTAGCTCCAGTAATTCTACACCGAGTTCTCCTGCCATTTCCTCAGGAACAAACGGGTCGAAGGCAATGACCCTGAGACCGAATGCCTGTGCTTTTTTTGTCAGGTTCTGAGGAATGTTTCCGAAGCCGATCAGACCCAGCGTGGACCCTCTCAGACGGTACATGGGAGCAGCCGCGTTAAAATCCCACTCCCCTGCTTTTACATTCTGATTTAAGAGAACGGTTTTCCTCGCGCTTGCCAGGAGCAGTGCCATCGCATGATCGGCCACTTCATCCAGACAGTAGTCCGTTACGTTACTGACTACAATGCCTTTTTCATTTGCTTTAGCCACATCAACCGTATTAAAGCCGACACCGTATCTGGCAATAACTTTACAGTTGTCCAGCGCTTCAATAACCTTCGTTCCCAGTGGGGCATACTGATTGAGCAGGGCATCCGCATCCCGGCACTTTTCAATTACTTCCTCTTCCGTACGGCACTGTTCAAACACGAGTTCCACATCCAGATCTGAGAACACATCTTTTTCAGGTTCAAACGATGTGTACTCAGAATCGGTAACGACAACCTTATATTTCGCCATGGTTTCACCTCATCAGTCTCTTTTTTTATCTCCGCTCAATGGATACGTCATGGTGAGATCCAGTCACAATCACATCTGCAAGATCCGTAAAAATTCCTGTTTCCACTACACCTGTCATCGTTTTCAGGACAGTGTGGAGTTCTGGATTGACCTTTCCCACCCCGAACGCACAGTCCAGAATATAATTTCCGTTATCCGTCACAAATGGCACACCATCAGCCGTTCTAAGTTCGGGCCGGCAACCTGTCCCAGCCACCAGTTTTGTGGTCTTCTCCCAGGCAAACGGGGTAATTTCAACGGGTACCGGGAATTTCCCGAGCTCGTCCACCCGTTTGCTGTAATCAACGATGATGATTTTCATCTCCGCAAGTTCGAGGATCATTTTCTCACGGAGAAGAGACCCACCCCCGCCTTTAATCAGGGTAAAATTGCGGTCGGCTTCGTCTGCTCCGTCAACAGCGAGATCCAGACGATCGACCTGATCGATTCCGATTACCGGGATGCCCAGCTCCCGGGCCAGCTTCTCCGTTTTCACTGAAGAGGAAACGCCCGTTACGTTCAGACCTTCCCTGACACGCTCACCGAGCTTTTTCAGCATCCAGTTTACTGTCGTGCCGGAGCCCAGACCTATCGTCATTTTGTCCTCAATGAATGTGACTGCCTTTTCCCCGGCACGGCGTTTCATATTTTCTGACGTCATTTCCTTCACCTTACTTCACTTTACTCATAATCCGCCTGGCACGGGCGGTGATTTCATGGAAGCTGCTGCTTTCAACGGCTTTGCTGTCCACCAGGGAACTCCCCATTCCACAGGCAACAGCGCCTGCGTTCCAGTAATCCTGGATATTTTCCTCATGAATCCCCCCGGTAGGAACGATTGGAATGTGAGGAAACGGCCCTTTAAGCTCTTTAATATAGCGCGGTCCGAATGCCGAGGCAGGGAACACCTTCACGCAGTCCGCTCCATGCTCCACCGCCTGCACCATTTCAGTTGGGGTAAGGACACCGGGAATGGAGATAACCCCGTACCGCTTCGCTGCTTTGACAACACTCTCATTATAGTTCGGGGAAAAGATAAAGGCTGCCCCCGCGTGAATGGCATTGACAGCCGTCACTTCATCCATGACGGTACCGGCACCAATCCAGGCCCGGTCTCCGTATCTTTTGTTGAGTTCAGCAAGTGTACGGGCTGAATCCGGCTTCTGCATCGTTAATTCGAGATTGGTAATCCCGCCCTCCAGCAGGGCTTCCACAATGTCGTATACTTTGTCTTCCGGCGGCGTTCTTAATACAGCTATAACTGGGGATTCTTCAAGCTGCTTCAGATTTGATCCCATTTCCAAACACCTCTCCATTCCTTCTGTTATCGGTTTACTTCCTCTACTACGGTTCCTTCTGTTTCTGCTTCTGCCTGCCTGATCATCGCATCAAGCTCCGCCTCTCTTGGAAAGCCTTCAATATCTCCTGAAACCTGCACCGTAACTGCGCCGGCTGCATTTCCATATTTAACAGCTTCCTTCATACCGGCGTTTTTCAGACATGCGCTCAGGAAGCCGGCTGCAAATGCGTCGCCCGCACCGATTGGATCAATCACTTCGGAAACGGGATAGCCCGGCACCGTCCCGGATTCTTCAGGAGTGGAAAAATAAGCGCCCTTTGCGCCAAGCTTTACAATGACAGTGACCTCAGGGTTTTTCTTCCGGTAAAAGGCGGCTATCTCCTCTTCATCATAGCTTCCTGTCAGCTGCCAGCCTTCTGTCTGACCGATAAGGATGATATCAGAACGTTCGGCAATGTGGTTCAGCCGGGTGACAGCCTCCTGCCGGTCAGGCCAGAGCTTCAGACGGATGTTCGGGTCAAATACGACCGGAATATTCTGCTCGCGGCTGATTTTCAGCAGTTCCTCGGTAACTTCAGAGCAGCTTTCGCTTAAAGCAGGTAGAATCCCTGATACGAGAACGTACCTGGCTTCTTTAAAATAGCTGCGGTCAAGAAGAGACTTATCGAGCCTGCTTGCAGCAGAGCCAGCGCGGTAATAGTAGACATTTACCGCATTACCTGACTTTCTTTCCTTGAAAAACACCCCCGTTGGTGCCTCGTGATCCACACTTACCAGAGAAGTGTCGACCCCTTCCCCGCGAATCACCTGGCGGACATAATTTCCGAACGGGTCGTTACCGATACGGCTGATCCAGCCGGCCCGGTGGCCAAGACGGCTCAGACCCACCGCCACATTGGACTCCGCCCCGCCGATCTGCTTTGTAAAGGAGTGGGCATATTCCAGCGGTACCGACTGGTCGGGATTTAAAATAATCATTGTTTCCCCGGCTGTGATAACTTCCGGCAGATTCATGAACAGACCTCCTCTTCCAATTTAACGAACCCTTTTTCTACCACTCTGCGACACTGCCGTCTTTGTGGCGCCAGACCGGGTTCTTCCATCTAAACTGATCATCGTGGGCACGGCGGATTTTTTCCTCGTCAATTTCCACACCGAGACCCGGTCCTTTCGGAAGCGCAACGTGACCTTCATTAAAATGAAAGACCGACTCGTCCTTCACGTAATCCTTCAGATCATTTCCAACATTATAGTGAATACCAAAGCTCTGCTCCTGAATGAAGGCATTGTGCGAAACGGCATCCACCTGCAGGCAGGAAGCAAGGGCAATCGGTCCGAGCGGACAGTGAGGGGCGAGTGCGATATCATAGGCTTCTGCCATCGCGGCAATCTTTCTGCACTCCGTTATGCCTCCCGCATGGGACAGATCAGGCTGAATAATATCCGCATAGCCCTGTTCAAAGAGCGGTTTAAAATCCCATCTCGAATACATTCTCTCTCCTGTAGCAATTGGAATGCTCGTGTGGCGTGCAATTTCTGCCAGCGCTTCATTGTTTTCCGGCAGAACAGGCTCCTCGATAAACATCGGTCTGTAGGGCTCGAGTGCTTTTGCGAGTATTTTGGCCATCGGTTTGTGGACCCGGCCGTGAAAATCAATTCCCACGTCCACCTTATCGCCTACCGCGTCTCGGATCGCTGCAATCCGGTTTACCGCCTCATCTATTTTCGTATAGGAATCGATGTACTGAAGTTCGTTGGTTGCGTTCATCTTCACTGCGGTAAAACCCTGTTCGAGCTGCTGCTGGACAGCACTTGCCACATCGTCGGGTCTGTCTCCCCCGATCCAGGAGTAGACGCGCATTTTATCCCGGCAGGCCCCTCCCAGGAGCTCGTAAACCGGTACATCAAGCCATTTCCCCTTAATATCCCAGAGCGCCTGGTCGATGCCTGAAATCGCACTCATATGAACCGGACCTCCGCGGTAAAACCCTCCGCGGTAAAGGACATTCCAGATGTCTTCAATCGCAAGGGGATTGGCTCCTATTAGGTAGTCTTTAAGCTCCTCCACCGCAGCTTTAACTGTATGGGCACGGCCTTCGACCACCGGCTCGCCCCATCCTGTGACTCCTTCATCGGTTTCCACTTTCAGAAAGCACCACCTCGGCGGCACGACAAAACATTCCATAGACGTTATTCTCATAAGTTTCGGCTCCTCCTCTGATCATCTCTGTACGACTGCAAAAAAAGAGCGGTGGGAAGACGGACCGTCGTCCGGCCACCCGCCGCCTGTACCTGAACTTAAAGCTGGTTTCTGAAAAATTGTTGTTTTATTACGCTGCAGGCGGATGCTTTCCGCGGGCATCGTTTCATCCTCTTCGGGAAAAACGCCCTGCGGGGTCTTCAACTAATGCTATTCCCGCAGGAGTCACCGCCTTCCGCTTCATATTCATTAATTCTTTAGCAGCAATCTATACGATCACAGCCTAACTTAAAAACTGAACCACTTTACCGAGGGCCTCTTCTGCGTCTGATCCTTCGGCGCGCAGGGTGACTCTGTCCCCGTTGCCGATGCGGAGACTTACGAGACCGAGAAGGCTTTTCACGTTCGCTTCCACAACGTTCCCGCCTGAACGGTTCACCAGGTAAACATCTGATTTAAACGGGGCAAGCAGCTGGGTCAGTTCCACGATCGTCTGTTTTTCGTTCAGGTTAATGGTAATTTCGGCTGTATGCTTTTCCATACAACCACCTCCTTAAAGGGATTTATGACAATTGTTCCCCGCTCTCTGCCCTGGCTATCTGAATGACGGAAGATACAGGGATATCTGCGGGATAAAGGTGATGATCAGAAGTGCGATAATCATCATCACGAAGTAAGGGATAACCCCTCTGGCAATCGACATAATCGACAGCCCCGAGATTCCCGAACTCACAAACAGGTTTACCCCTAACGGCGGCGTAATAAATCCAATTGCAAGTGTCACAATCATGACCATACCGAAATGAACCGGATCGTAACCGAATTCTATCGCAACCGGAAGCAGAAGCGGTGTAAGAATGATAATGGCTGCGAGTGTGTCCATGAAACAACCTACAATCAGCAGCAGTATAATAATGAGGATCATGATGATGACTGGATTTTCGGAAATCGTCACCATCCAGTTTGCGATCCGCGTTGGCACCTGCTGCCTGGTGAGAAGCTGACCGAAAGCGGTCGCAGAACCTACTACCACAAGGACCGTTGCTGTCGTCAGGGAACCGGAAGCGAGAACACTCGGCACTTTTGACAGCGGAAGCTCACGATAAACAAATACACTCACAATCAGGCCGTAGACAACAGCGATTACAGCTGCTTCAGTGGGTGTAAAGATGCCCCCATATATACCACCAAGAATAATAATCGGAATGAGAAGGGCCCACTTGGCATCCCAGCATTCCCTCCCGAATTTTTTAAAGGAAAACGGCTCGGTTGTGGTTCCTTTATAGCCCATCTTTTTTGAATAAAAGTAGGCAAATGCAATTAATCCGGCAGCAACAATCAGACCCGGGAAAATACCGGCAATGAACAGATCCCCGATTGACGTGGAACCGGTTACCCCGTACATCACCATCGGAATACTCGGAGGGATCATGACACCGAGAGAGCCTGCTGCAGCGACAGTTGCCGTTGCAAATCGCTTATCATAGCCAAGGTTGACCATCGCCGGAATCATCATACCTCCGATTGCGGCTACAGTCGCCGGTGCAGATCCTGAGATGGCTGCAAAAAACAGAGCGGTAATAATGGTCGCAATGGCAAAGCCGCCTGTTTTGTTGCCGACCAGGGAATTAGCAACGCCAAACAGTCGTTCCGTAATTCCTCCCCGTCCCATAATCTCACCGGCAATAATGAAGAATGGCACAGCCATCAGTGGAAATGAATCGATCGACGTTACCATGGCCTGCGCCAGGAATTCAAATGACAGCACATCGGCAAACATAATGGTGAGCAGTGTTGCAACGCCCAGTGCAATTCCGACCGGCACACTCAGCGCCAGTAAGATCGCAAAGCTTATAAACAATATTGCCTCAGTCACGGTTTCTCCCTCCTATCTATCCGTTTTTGGATTGTCGTTATCGGTTTTTATCAGGTCTTCAGGATTTTCCTTTTCACTGCTTTCAATCAGCTCGTCCTGATCCTCAAGGGCCTTATCATGTTCAAGTTCAACAGAGAAATCGCCTTTACCGGCAAGGGCACGCCCTTGCTGAATGAGCTGCTGAATAAGACGGATGATCGTCAGCCCCATTCCAACCGGTGTTGCCAGATACACAAATCCCATAGGAATACCAAGCCCCGGTGATCTCTGACCGAGTTCAAGAATACGCTGGGCAATATCATTGCCGTAATAGACAATAACGGCAGCAAACGCAAGGAAAATAACATTGGAAATCATGTTCAGGATGATTTTCCCCCGCTCCTTAAACAGAACGAGCAGGACATCCACTTTAATATGCCGCTGTTTCTTAATGCCGTAACTGATTCCGATATAGACGAGCCAGATGAACGAGAACCGCGCCAGCTCCTCCGACCACGGAAGGGAATTATCGAGGACTGCCCGCATGAAGATCTGCAGGGCAATGATAAATACCATGATGCCGGAAAAAATAACGAGCAGCACTTCTTCTATGTGCTCATCCAGCCATCGTATAACACGCATCATAAGTACACCGCCTTTCCAGCACAGAAACTGGTTGATTAATTGAGCAGAAGGAACTGCCGCTCAGCAGTTCCTTCACGTTTATTATTGCTCTGGGTTGTATTCAGAGTTTTCAATGGCATCATAGAATCGATCTACGAAGTCCTGATCCATTTCCTGAGCGAAACGGTCGTTGACAGGCTGGACAATGTCAGCCATTTCCTGTCTCGCTTCGTCCGTTACTTCGGTGTATTCCACACCTTCCTCTACGAGAGCGTCAAGGAGCTCTTCATTCTGATTACGGTTTTCCTCAATCTGGAATTCGCCAGCTTCCTGGGCAGCATCACGTACGAGCTGCTGATAGTCTTCCGGGAGCCCATCATAAAACTGCTTGCTCATAAGAAACACAAACGGGCTGTAAACGTGGTTTGTATTGGAATAGTGGTCCTGAACCTCGTAGTAGCCTTCAAGATAAATAGTTGCAAGCGGGTTTTCCTGGCCGTCTACTGTACCCTGCTGCATCGCTGTGAACAGTTCACCAAACGCCATTGGTGTAGGATTGGCACCGAGCTCGGAGAACGCTGCCAGATGAACTTCGTTTTCCATTGTCCGGAGCGTCAGACCCTGAAAGTCGTCCGCAGTTGCTACCGGCTGAACACTGTTTGTAAGGTCACGATAGCCGTTTTCCCACCATGCAAGACCAACCATCTCCTGATCTTCAAGGCTTGCAAGAAGCTCGTCTCCCATTTCACCATTCAGCACGTCCATTGCGACTTCCTCATTAGGGAAAAGGAACGGAAAATCAAGAATCGCATATTCCTCAACAAAGTTTGTAACTGGTGCTGTGGAAGGAATCGTTACTTCCTGGCTTCCAAGCTGAAGCGCTTCCATCATCTGACGATCGTCCCCAAGCTGTGAGCTGTGATAGGTTTCCACATATACATCTCCATCTGTTCCTTCTTCCACGAGCTCTTTAAACCGCAGCAGACCTTCATACTGTGGATGCTGATTGTTCAGGCCGATCCCTGCTTCAATAACGTAGGAAGCCTCTGCACTGCTGTACTCGGAATCCTCTTCTCCGTTGGTATCGCTTTCATTTTCGTCATTGTTACCTGTATCTGCACCGTTTGAAGCGTCATCGTCTCCTCCGCATGCTGCAAGTCCTGCTACAAGGGCCAGTGAGGCCACACCAGTGAATAGCTGTTTCTTTTTCATGATTTCTTCACTCCTCTTTAATGTTAGGGGGAGTCTCATCCCCCTGTATATATCTTTCATCGTGCCGGTTTGACTTCCCGCGCTACTTCTTCACTACCGCATGACCGCCGAATTCGTTTCTGAGTGCCGCGACGACTTTTCCTGTAAACGTATCGTCCTCAAGGGAACGGTAACGCATCATGAGAGAAAGGGCGATCACAGGTGCAGGCACCTGCAGATCAAGAGATGATTCAACCGTCCATTTGCCTTCACCCGAGGAATTCATCACCCCTCTGATTTCGTCAAGCTTAGGATCCTTTGAAAAAGCATTCTGTGTAAGCTCCATCAGCCAGGAGCGGATCACCGACCCGTTGTTCCAGACTTTTGCCACCTGCTCATAGTCATAATCAAACTGGCTCTTTTCGAGAATATCGAAGCCTTCTGCAATCGACTGCATCATGCCGTACTCGATTCCGTTATGAATCATTTTGAGGAAGTGTCCGCTTCCCGGTTCACCGGCATGGTGGTAACCGTTTTCAACAGTGGTATCAATAAAAATCTGTTCGATTTGTCCGATGACTTCCGAATCGCCTCCGACCATCATGCAGGCGCCTTCACGTGCACCGTCCACACCGCCGCTTGTCCCGACATCAACAAAATGAATACCGTTTTCCTTCAAAAGATCCGCTCTTCTGAGGGAGTCTTTATAATTGGAGTTTCCCCCGTCAATCACAATGTCGCCTGCTTCAAGAAGACCGTTCAGCTTGACTACGACTTCCTCGGTAATGTCTCCTGCCGGCACCATCAGCCAGATGACTCTTGGTCCCTCCAGGCTTTTCACCGTTTCTTCTATGCTGTAAGCGGGAATCGCACCCTCACTATGAAGCGCTTTCACCTGATCCGTGTTCACGTCGTTTACAACGACTTCATGGTTGTGATCCAGCAGATTCAAACCTAGGTTGTACCCCATCTTGCCGAGACCGATCAATCCAATCTTCATGTCATCACTCCTTTTTATATGAAAAAAGAAATATCATTTCCTGTTAACCCTATTATAAGATAAAAAATTTCTTTTTCAATACCTTTGTTTGAAAAAATATTTTTTTATTTTTGGATATGCTATATACTAGACAAAAGAAACACAACGCGGAAAAGGAGGATGTACAATGTCACAGTTTGATCAGGGCCTCTGCAAGCATCGGATCAAGGCCTCTTACAATGAATTTCGCGCCAAGGAAAAAGTCATCGCGGACTATGTGATGGAGCATCCGGAAAAAATTATTCATTCCACGATCAGTCAGGTGGCTGAAAATCTGAACGTGGCTGAAGCCACTGTATTCAGGTTCTGCAAAAGAATCGGCTTCAAGGGATACCAGGCAATGAAAATTGCGCTTGCTTCGGAAATTGTAAATGATGTGAAGGATATTCATGAGACGATTCAGGAGGGCGATGATGAAAAACAGATCGCCGAAAAAGTATTCAAATCAAATATCCGCACGCTCGAAGACACCCTCTCGGTGATCGACAGTGACAAAATGAAAAAAGCTGTTGATATCCTGGTCAGTGCAAATCGTATTGAATTTTACGGAAACGGGGGCTCCGGCGTTATTGCCCAGGATGCCCATCATAAATTTATCCGCACCGGCATTCCCACTGCCGCCTACAGTGATTCCCACTTTCAGATGATGTCGGCTTCCCAGCTGTCTGAAAAGGATGCCGTCGTGTTTATCTCCCACTCGGGTACGAACAGGAATATCCTTCAGACGCTTCAGGTGGTGCAGGAGCATCGGATTCCGACGATCGGGATTACATCTCTTGCTAAATCTCCATTGAGTGAAAAAGTGGATGTGGCTCTTTTTACTCTTTCCGGAGAAACAGAGTACCGCTCTGAAGCGCTGGCTTCCCGTCTTGCCCAGCTGAGTCTGATTGACGCTCTTTATGTAAACGTTAGCATTCGCAGAAAAGAGCAGATGCAGGAATCGGTCAATAAAATGAGACAGGCGATTTCAAGAACAAGGATTTAACAGCCAAAGGAGTTATTCAGCTATGGTCAAACAGTATGCAATCGGTCTTGATATTGGAACGACAAGTGCAAAAGCCGTCATTTTTAATAAAAACGGGGATGTCATTTCAGAGGATGAACAGGGGTACCCGGTCGTGCACCGGCAGCCTTCCTGGTCGGAGCAGGATCCGCTTCAGATAGAAACAGCCGCCATTACGGCCATCCGGCAGGCAATCGAGAAAAACAGTATCGATAAAGAAGATATTATTTCAGTGGGTCTCTCTTCGGCAATGCACTCGCTGATCTGTACAGATGGAAAAAACTGTCCGTTATCCCCTTCCCTTACATGGGCTGACGGCCGGAGCACGGACCAGGCAGAGACGTTAAAATCAACCGGCACAGGGGAACGCATCTATTTAAAAACGGGCACACCGATTCATCCCATGTCCCCCCTTGTCAAACTGATCTGGATGAAGGAAAACCGATATGAACCCTACCTGAAGGCCCGGAAGTTCCTTTCAATCAAGGAATTCCTCACCTCCCGCTGGTTTGGAACTGATGCGGTGGATTACTCCGTGGCATCAGCCACCGGTCTCTTCAACATTTACACCCGGGAGTGGCACTCTGAAGCCCTGGAACTGGCAGGCATTCATGAGCGTCAGCTGTCCAGCCCGGTTCCGGCTGACTATCTCTTTACAGGCCTCGCTCCAGAAGTCGCCCATAAGATGGGGCTCCATCCCGCTGTACCTTTTGCCGCGGGCGGCAGCGACGGTCCCCTTGCCAATCTCGGGATCGGAGCCGTCCGTCCGGGTGAAACGGCTATCACGATCGGAACGAGCGGTGCCATCAGACAAATGTCCTCCGCCCCGCATACAGATGAGCGGCAGGAAGTCTTCTGCTATTCGTTTACAGACGACCTCTGGGTGCTCGGCGGGCCGACAAATAATGGCGGCAACGTACTGGAGTGGCTTAAAAACACAATCGGACAGACAGAAGTGGCGCACGCCAGGCAGTCGGAGCAGGATCCCTACTCCCTGCTAATTGATGCGGCAAAAGAGATTGAGCCAGGGGCGGAGCGTCTTCTGTTCCTCCCTTATCTGAACGGCGAGCGGGCTCCCCACTGGGATGCGTCTGCAAGAGGGGCGTTTGTAGGCCTATCCGCCAGCCACACCCGCTATCATATGGCGCGAGCCGGACTCGAAGGGGTGCTGCTGGCTATTTTGAGCGTGTCGCACTCTCTTGAGGAACTCACTGGGGAAACCGATACGCTGTATGCAAGCGGCGGATTTGCCCGTTCCGGGATGTGGGTGCAGATGCTTGCCGACATGTTCGGTCACAGCGTTCACCTGCCGGTTTCCCACCAGAGTTCCGCATGGGGTGCAGCCTGGGTGAGCCTGTATGCTGTAAACGAAGTACCGGATCTTGCCTCAATTAAAAACAGTATCCCAATGAAGGATATCGTCGTTCCAAACTTGGACAACCATAAAAGGTATGCGGAGATTCATAAGGTCTTCACCGGTCTCTACGAAGCCCTGAAACCATCCTTCCACCAGCTCCGGAGAATGTAAGGTGGGGACGGTTCGTGTTTTGCATATTCAGCTGGAGTCAGTGGAGCTGGAGATGGCTTGCATTTTCAGGTGACTGGTTAATTTGCTTCTGGCGGAGTCGCAGCCTTTCTTTCCATAGATTATTTTGTAATATACAGCTGACCTGGAACAAACCCGGGTGAAGAAAAAGCTCTTACCAGTTCAATCTCTGGTAAGAGCCTCTTTTTATTTGAATTCGGAAAGATTGTTGTTTTTTCGCGGCAGGCGGACGCTTCCCGCGGGCCACGCCTTTCGCTCGATAATTAATTTAGTCAATGGCATTGCAGTAATCTATCCGAACACAGCCTATTTTTGGGTTAGATTATTCAGTTGATTGATTTGCATTTTGGGGCTGAAGGACACCGGCACTGTTAAGAATCGCACTGAGTTTTTCTTTTTTCTCTTCAGGAAGGCTGCGGGACGGAGCGAGAACAGCTGTGGAAATGTCCAGCCCGACCATGGAAACTGCTTCTTTGATGACATTCATAAATGGCGAGTCTAGTGAATAAAGTTCCGGCAGATATGCCAGTGTTTCGTTAAGCTTTAAGGCTCGGTGCAGATCTCCCTCCCAATACGTCCGGAACATCTCTATTGCCGGTTCAGGTGCAAAATTCCCCGTGGCCCCGATGATGCCGTCGCCGCCAAGGCTCAGTGTATTTAGAAACAGGTCTTCAAATCCGCAAAAAACACTGAAACCGGGATGCTGCGCCTTTACATTGAGAATCATATCCCGGATGTGGCCAATGTCTTTGACCGTTTCCTTAATTCCAACGATATTTTCATGTTCATTTACCAGTCTCAGGACAAAATCCGTACTCAGGTCCTGGTCTGTAAGCAGAGGAAAATTATAAAGCAGGACCGGAAGCTTTGAAGCTGCCGCTGCCGTACTGAAATGGTGAAAAAGGTTTTCTTCTGACAGTTTCACGTAGTAGGGATTAATAATGACAACACCATCAGCCCCGATTTCATGGGCATGACTGTTAAGCTCCACTACCTCCCGGGTACTCGTGGCCCCCGTACCAATCAGGACCGGCACCCTGCCGTCGACTGTTTTCACAGCAAATTCAGCTACCTGTCTGCGCTGCTCAAAAGTCATCTGGCTGAATTCACCGCCTGTTCCTAAAAAGAACAGACCGTCCACGCCTCTTTCAATCAGGTTATCAATTAACAGTCCCATTCCTTTTTCATCGAGGTTTCCCTCTTCTGTCACGATCGTGGATACCGGCGGGATTACCCCGGTAAAGCGGTTCACCTTCTTATCCATTATCGTCCCTCCTTTAGATACTCTTCGCTGCTTTCGGCTTCTAATGGATCTTTCTGTTTCTCAGCCGCTTCCGCTTCCATTCCTTTATGAAGTGTACGGATGATTTTATCAACATCATAGACGCTTCCTTTCCACGTTCCTCCACTGACTGCCTGGAGCGCCGCCCACAAACGTGTGTCATCGGGAAGGTCCTGATGAGGCGCCAGTTCAGGATGGATGTCCCTGGCTGCAAGAATAGCGGTCCCTTCCTCAACCCCGCATTCGTCCCCTTCCGTGCCGGTAAAATGAATAGAAGCATCCAGCTTGTCACAGTCAATCCTCACTTCCACAATATCTCCATCTCTTAATTTTCCGATCGGTCCGCCCGCGAGCGCTTCCGGCCCCGCATGGCCGATACAGGCACCGGTGGACACACCCGAGAAGCGGGCATCTGTTATGAGGGTGACATGCTTTCCAAACGGCAGGTGCTTTAGAGCCGATGTGACCTGATATGTTTCCTCCATCCCCGTGCCCGAAGGTCCACAGCCACTGAGAATGATAATATCCCCTGCTTCGATCTGGTCGGACTTGATCGCTTTGATGACCGCTTTCTCCGAAGTGAAAATTTTAACGGGAGCCTTGTGATAATACACACCGTTTTCATCGAGCATTTCTCTGTCGATCGAGGTGGATTTTACAATGGCCCCCTCCGGTGCAATGTTTCCGGTAGGGAAGGTAATCGTTGAGGTCATCCCGGTTGCTTTGGCCTTCGCCGGCGGCATGATCACATCATCCGGATTGATCCCGTCTTCACTGAGTCTGTCCCTGACCATCTGCCGTCTCGGCGACTGCTCCCACCAGTCGAGAGTATCCTTCAGTCTCTCCCCTGTAATGGAAACAACCTCTTCATCCAGCAGACCGAGTCTCCGTAAGTGAAGCATTACCTCAGGCACACCACCTGCCAGGTAAACCCGGACGGTTGGGTGATCGTACGGACCATTCGGCAGGGCACTCACGAGGCGCGGCACCTTCCTGTTTATTTCCTTCCAGTCTTCGATATCCGGTACACGGCATCCGGCTGCGTGTGCCACGGCCGGGATATGAAGAAGCAGGTTTGTTGAGCCTCCGAAAGCGGCATGAACAGCCATCGCGTTCCGGATGGAGGCATCCGTGATAATGTCTTTTGTCACCAGACCCTCACTGACCGCCTGCATCACAGCACGGACAGACTGACGGGCCATCTGCTTCCAGATGTCCTGTCCGGACGGAGCAAGAGCGCCGTGGGGGACTGTCATTCCGAGAGCTTCAGCAACGACCTGGGCACTTGCAGCCGTCCCGAGAAACTGACAGCCGCCTCCTGGTGTGGCGCATGCCCGGCAGCCGAGTTCGGCTGCTTCCCGAAGCGTAATTTCCTGTTTTGCAAATCTGGCTCCGATCGTCTGAATCTTCCCTGCATCTTCCCCGATTTCAGGCGGAAGGGTTACCCCTCCCGGCACGATGACTGTCGGCAGATCATGGGATGCAGCCAGCCCCATCATCATAGCTGGCAGCCCTTTATCACAAGTTGCTACCCCAATCACGGCCTTACGCCTTGGCAGGGAACGAATCAGCCTGCGCATGACCATGGAGGCATCGTTTCGAAACGGAAGGGAGTCAAACATGCCTTTTGTTCCCTGGGATCTTCCATCACAGGGGTCACTCACAAAACCGGCAAACGGAATGTTACCACTCTGGCGCAGTTCTTCAGCCGCTTCTTTCATCAGCAGATCCACTTCCCAGTGGCCTGTATGGTATCCAAGCGCCAGCGGTGAGCCGTCTTCAGCCTTGATGCCGCCCTGTGTGCCCAGAATCAGAATCTCCTGCCCTTTCAGCTGATCCGGACGCCACCCCATACCAACGTTCTGGGAAAGACCGAACAGATCGCCACTTGCCCAGTTAGTGAGCATTTCCTCCGTTAACGGCAGTGCGCCTTCCGCTCCACTGGCGCTCGTCTCTATACTGTCAAAAACAGTGTCTTCCATCTCCATGATCGTGTCCAAGTGTCTCATCAGATGCCTCCCCTGATTTTGTTTGATAATATCAAACTGTGTTCTCATTTATTTTCAGCGTAATATAAATCCCCGTCCAAGTAAAGACGGAGATTCGTTAAAAACCAAGCTGGCTGGATATTTTCTTTGCGTGTTCTTTCAGATCAGCCGTAATCTCATCCAGGTTCTCTTTTTTCAGCCTCGTGACCGGGCCTGACATGCTTAGAGCTGCCGCAATTTTTCTTTGACTGTCAAAAATCGGGACTGCCACGCAGCGAAGACCCAGTTCGAGCTCCTCATCATCAAGAGCATAGCCGTTTTCCGCTGCAGTACGGACCGCCTCAATAAATTCCTCTTGGCTTTTTATCGTATGTTCCGTGTGCCTCGCATACGTCTGTTTCCCGGCCAATTCTCTGATGGAGGCTGCCGTTTCTCCGGAGGCAAGGACTTTGCCCACTGCCGTACAGTAGAGCGGTGCGCGTTTCCCTACTCTTGAGTACATGCCGATGGCCGAGTGCCCTTCCATTTTTTCAATATAAACTGCTTCCCCTTCATCGAGCACAGCCAAATGTGTGGCATCTCCGTACTTTGCCGTAATCTCTTCCAGGTACGGCCGGGCAATCCGCCTCACATCGAGATCGGCCATGACCAGATTACCTTTTTCCGCAAATCGGAGACCGAGCTTATATTTTTCAGACTCGGGATCCTGCGCGACATAACCATGGTGCATGAGCGTCCGCAGCAGTCCGTGCACCGTACTTTTATTCAGATCCAGCTCCCGGCTGATCTCCGACAGCTTCCACGCTGTACGTTTTTCCGTAAATAAATCCACAATCGTCAGCGCCCGGTGCACCGAGTTGATCAGCTTCTTCTGCTCTGCCATCGTTATCCCGCCTCTTCCGCCATTTCTATGAGATTATTTTATCACACTGCAAAGCAGGTGCGAATCGGGGGACGGTTCCTGCGTAACAATTAAAAAAGCACACAGAAAAAACACCCGAAAGGGCAGACGGGATTCTACCTCTTCCGGGTGCTGATTTCCACAGAAGGCTGCTACACTTTTTCCTCCCATGTTTTACGCTCATAATCCTTCATCTGATTCTCTACGTCTTCTGGATGGGCTGTCCGGAAGTGGTGGCTGTCTGATGCAATCACTTCAACCATTTTATCGATCATGTCCTGTGGGTCATACTGCTCGTCCAGGATCTTCTCCACCTCTTCGATCGACTCTTTCGGGGTAAAGTTATTTTCTTCGTCGTACCACTTCCACTTTTCCTCAAACATCCGGTCGTTAAAGCCCGTCTCAAACGGACCGGGGTTGATCGTGGCCACCTGGACACCGTGCTCCTCCAGTTCCTCTTTCATCGCCTTCGCAATACCTTCAACGGCATGCTTGGAAGAGCTGTACGCTCCCAGATGAGGAAGCGACACAATCCCTACAATGGAACTGAGAAATACAATCTTGCCTGATTTTTTCTCCACGAATTTCTTCGCTGCGATCTGGGCGTTTTCCAGCGTGCTGAAAACATTGGTTTCATAAATGGCACGGACCCTGTCCACCGGGATTTCCGAGATAGGGCCGCCTTCCCCGATGGCGGCGTTTGCGACAAACACGTCATAGTCGTATTCCTTCAGCAGCTCCTGGTCTCGTTTATCCGTTATATCG
Organism: Alteribacter lacisalsi; assembly: GCF_003226345.1. GTDB lineage: Bacteria > Bacillota > Bacilli > Bacillales > Salisediminibacteriaceae > Alteribacter > Alteribacter lacisalsi. Next base: position 157,965 of record NZ_PDOF01000004.1, read on the forward strand.
AGTTTGATGACCTCGAATTCTGCTCCTTCTTTTTCCGCCGCTTCTCTCAGGCTCGTCACCTGTGAAATGGTCTCTACCGATGCAATGACTTTATGTCCTTTTTTCGCAAGGCCGATTGCCGTTCCTTTACCAAGACCGCTCCCTGCTCCTGTTATGAAAACTGTTTTACTCAAGTGACTTCCTCCTTTTATGGTTATAGGAATATGTATCCCGGGTTCCCATTAAAAGGAACTGCCAAACATGGGCTCGTACAATCTTCTCCCGGCTTCCCCGGACAGAAACTGCACCTACTCATGAAAGAAGCACCAGCAGCAAAATATACTAACCCCCTGCCTGAGGCTCACCTCAGACAGGGGGTAAATTCTATTTTCTATCTTTTTATTTTCAGACGTTCGTATTCACCGGCCACCGTTTCTGTCAGAGGGTGATCTGGGGGCAGCCCCGTGACTGTACTGACAGTTTTTCGAATACCGTCTGCTTCAATCATCGCCTGGATCTTCATACTTTCATCATCTTCAGGAACGTTAAACAGAAACGCCGCTCCGGCTACCTCTATCAGATGCGGCGCCTCGAATCCTCTTTGATGGAGCTGGACCAGCGGGCTGAGAAGACGGTCTTCTGCTCCAAGTTTCCGCATTGGGTTTCTTCCCACCCGTGTGACCGGATCCGATAAGTTCCTGTTTTCAAAACGTCCCAGAATTTTACGGTGATAACCATGCAGATCTTCTTCGGAAAAACCATACTTCTCCTTGAGCAGCAGCCCCGTTTCCTTTAGAACACCTTCCGCTTTCCCTCTCACCGCAGGATTTCCCGCTGCTTCCGCCACTGTCTCTATACCACTGGCAAAACCAAGATAGGCGAGGCAGGCGTGACCGGTATTGACGGTAAACAGCTTCCGCTCAATGTACGGTGTCAGGTCGTCCACATAGTGAACCCCTTCCAGCTTCTCCTCTTTCACCATCCCTCCACGATGGACAATCCATTCGTGAAACGGCTCCACGCTCACGTCGAGTTCAGCACCTGCTTTCCCCGGTACAATCCGGTCCACCGCCGAATCGGGAAAACCGGCAATAGAAGCGACGGCCTGCCAATCCTCATCGCTACAGAGCGCTTTTCTGACGGCTTCCTTGAGCACCGAGCTCGCGCCAACTGCGTTTTCACAGGCGATCACATGAACCGGACCGCCCCCCTGCTCCGCTCTCCTTTTGAGCCCGTCGGCGATAACCGGCGCAATATGGGGAAGAACGCTCACACCAACGGATGCCGTAATCAGATCCGCCTCCGCCAGGTCGTGCACCACACTGCTGTGATCATGCTGGCTGTGAAGTCCATAAATGTTTTTTACCCTCACTGCCTCTTTACGGTCCTGCGCTAGATTCACCGAATACTCCTTCTCCTCATTAATTCGGGCGATGAGAGATTCATTCACATCCACGAAGCCGATGCGGTACCCGTTCTGATGAAGGATTTCACCGATAAATCCCCTTCCGATATTCCCTGCGCCAAAATGAATCGCCAGCATCTTACTCCACTCCCGAGAACAGTTCCATCAGTTCCTCGCTGGAGTCGGCTGACAGAATCTGCTGCAGTGTATCTTCTTCCGAGCAGGTAATGGCAATATTGGACAGGATGCTGAGGTGCTCGTCCCCTTTACCTGCAATGCCGATTACAAGCTTCACTTCGTTTCCGTCCCAGTCAACTGGTTCTTCTAAAAGATGAATGGTAATACCGGATTCGATAACTTCTTTTTTTGCATCTTCCGTGCCGTGAGGAATCGCAAGAAAGTTACCCATGAACGTGCTCGTGACTTCTTCGCGTTCCATCATCTTTTCCACATACTCTTCCTTTACATAACCGTTTTCCACGAGAAGGTTTCCTGCTTTACGGATTGCTTCCTCCTTGGACGCGACTGTATCCCCGATACGGATGTTTGCTTCCTGAAGTACTGATTTAGTCATAATCCTCTCACTCCCATTTATTGTAATTTACTGATCATATACTCTTTAAGCTTTTTTTCAAGAAAGGTCTGAATCAATTGTTCGTCGCCTTTCTCAAAAAGCTGAATTGACTCGTCACTTTCAATAATCAAGGCACTGATATAGCTCATCACTTCAACTCCGGTCTGGCTCCATTCCACAGGTGCCAGCATCAGAAGGATCCGGCGCACATCCGCTCGTTCATTATCCATCCCCTTAAGGGAGATCGGCTCTTCAAGTTCGTGTACAGTAAATGAAGGTGTCACCACGCCGTCTGTCCTGGTGTGAAATAAGGCAAGCGACGTCCCCGGAATGGCAAGCCCGCCTGCGGTTTCACGTTTCAGGAGTGCCTCGGCGATCTGACCGCCATCACGGACCCATCCTTTTTTATCCTGATAATGCCCCAGTTCCCGCGCAATCTCTTCAGATCCGGACAGAGCCGGCATGGCCTGTATTTCAAACTCCTCCAAAAGATTCGTAACGAGGGCGCTCACCTCCTGAATCGTCTGAAATTCATTCAGTTTCATATCAGCGTCTGCCCGATCCCCCTCATTCGTCTTCAACTCTTCCGGAGCTCTCCCTTCCTCCGGTCTTTCAGCAAGCCCGTGAAGATATTCCCGGATGCGCGCGGCCTCCTTTGACGACAGAAAAGGATTCACCAGAAAGGAATCGGGAATCGACGTCAACGGAACGGTTGATACAACGATTGTATTTACCGGGATTGTTTCCTTTAAAACGTCAAACACAGACATATGGGTAATCCGGTTAATTTCCGGTACTTCCTTTTCCAGGCGTGAGGCAAGGAGCCTGGATGTACCAATTCCGCTGGAGCAGACCACGATCGCATTGATCTGACAATTGCGTCTTGCTCTTTCCATGGCAGAACCGAAATGAAGAACGAGAAAACCCGTTTCCTCCTCCGGCACCTCATCACCGGGGAAAACCTGATCCACAGCTCTGTGGACAATCTTGAACAATTCCCCGTAGTCCCGTTTAATCTCCGGCAGAAGCGAATTGTAGATCTTCATTCCGTTTCGCATACGGAAAAGGGCCGGTTTCAGGTGGCTGATCATTCCCTCAATCAGGGACTGGTCACCGGCAAGCGGCAGTTTCACTTCTTTCTCTACCGCTCCAGCCAGCTTCTTGGCCTGCAAGGCAAGATCCATTGGTGTTTCATGAAAATAAACCGGGCTTTCATCTCCTTGTCTGGCTCCGAGCAGATGCATCGTAATGTAGGCTGCCTCGGACTCGGGAATCTCCAGACCCAGGCGCTCTTCCAGCTTGCTTAATATTTTCAGGGCAGTACGGTATTCCTTTTCCACCTTCGCCCGTTCAAGGGGAATCTCGCCTTCCCCGATCCTCTCTCCTTTACGCACCCGGTGGACGGCCAGACTCAGGTGTACAACCAGCCCGATAAAAGACGCATCGGTAACAGGATCTCCTTCATTTCTCAGCTCCTGGAGCACCTCCATTACCTCATGAATGACCCGGGAATCGAGAAGATGAAGCACACTTTCGGAAATTTCTTCAAACCCCTCATCATCAGTCCTTTTTGATTCCAGGACAGAAAAGAACTGCTCTTCGCTCATCTGTTCGGTGATCAGGCTTCTTAAAGCTCTCCGCTTCTGCCCTTCCTCTCCTTTGACCTCAATGCCGTAACTTCTTCTGCGGATCAGTTCCAGGCCGAAGCGCTCGAGATTCCCCTCAACACTGTTGAGGTCATTACTGATCGTGGAGATCGTCACATGCAGTTCCCTGGCGAGTGTGTACAGCTTTACAGGCTCACTTTCCTGCAGCAGGATGGAGAGCAGAAGCTGATGCCTTTCCTCCGGTGTATACTCCGCAGGTTCGAGCTCAGTCAGTTTCTTTCTGAGAACATCCCTCCCCGCTTCTTCACCGGAGAGGAGTAGCCCGCTTCCGCTTTTTCTCTCCAGAAGAAGACCGTATTCATCCAGCACCGATTCAATTCCGGGGAGGTCCCTTTGGACAGTCCTTGTACTCACATTCAGATCATCGGCTATGGCTTTTACCGTGAGACCGTCCGGGGCTTCAAGCAGCAGGTTAAGAATATTCCGTTCCCTGGCTGAAACATACATCCTCTTCACCTCCCTGGAAATTATTCGTACCTCCTGTTACTGCGAGTCTTTCAGTTCATTGACAATCTCGTCATATTTTGCACTGTTCATGAAGTTATCAACCGAAATGTGCTGTTTATCCGGCTGCTTTGCCTTCGCACGGTCGGTGAGGTCCTTATGGGTGATAATCAGATCGGCGTCATCTGGAATCTGGTTAATGGCCTTATTGGTGACCTCGATATCGAGACCTGCCTTTTTAACTTTATTTTTAAGAATGGATGCGCCCATTGCGCTGGAACCCATTCCTGCATCACATGCAAAAATAATCTTATTGATTTTCCCTGCGCTCAGTTCCTCTGCTCCTTTTTCTGCAGCAGTCTCTTCTTCCCCTTCATTCTGAGAGGTGAAGTTTCCGGCCACACTGCTCTTTTTCCCTTTCATTGCCTGCATTTTTGTGGCAGCTTCTTCAAGGTCTTCATTTCCCGTGTCTTTTGCACTTCTGAGAATAACCGATGCGATGGCAAAGGAAACGGCCGTTGCCACAAGGATTCCAAGAAGTACGGCTACGTGATCGCCGCGGGCGGCCATCGCCATAAAGGCAAAGATACTGCCCGGTGAGGGTGCCGCTACAAGTCCTGCGTTAAAGAGGGAGAATGTGAAAATCCCGCTCATGCCTCCTCCGATCACAGCGAGAAGAAGCAGCGGTTTCATGAGAATGTAAGGGAAATAAATTTCATGAATTCCACCGAAAAAGTGAATGATCCCTGCCCCTTTGGCCGACTGCTTCGCCATCCCGCTGCCGAACAGCATGAAGGCAAGCAGAACACCAAGACCTGGTCCCGGGTTTGCCTCAAGCATAAACAGAATCGATTTTCCCGCTTCGGATGTTTCCTGAAGCCCGAGGGGACTCAGAATTCCGTGATTAATCGCGTTATTTAAAAACAGTACCTTACCAGGTTCAATGAAAATACTTGCCAGTGGCAGAAGTCCAGCGTCAACGATCATCCGGACACCGCCTGCAAGCACCTGGTTAAGTCCGAGTACAGCCGGCCCGACGCCCACGTAGGCGAGAATCGTCAGGATCATAGCGACGATCCCTGCCGAGAAGTTGTTTACAAGCATTTCAAAACCTGATTTTACTTTCCCTTCAAAAAGACGGTCCACCTGCTTAATCACATATCCGCCAAGCGGTCCCATGATCATGGCACCGATAAACATCGGAATGTCCGTTCCGACGATAACCCCCATCGCTGCTGTCGCTCCCACGACACCACCACGGAGATCGTAGACCATCCGCCCTCCTGTAAACGCTATCAGAAGCGGCAGTAAATAAAGAACCATCGGGTCAACAAGTTCAGCAAGCTCGGCATTTGGCAGCCAACCGTCTTCAATGAACAGTGCCGTGATAATCCCCCAGGCGATAAAAGCACCGATATTCGGCATAATCATGCCGCTCAGGTAGCTTCCCATACGCTGGATCTTCGCTTTGATTCCGCTCTTTGCACCATTGGATGGTGCCGTCTGCTCCTGTGTCATATTTATATCCTCCTCTTTCATAAAGTCCATAACTGGTTATACCTTTATAATAAAGCGCTCTCATGACCTTTCTCAATCTAATCTAAAACCAGTTTCGTCACACCGGATGGTGACATTATTAAAGAAGGAGATCACTCATAACCCCCATGCACCAAAAAAAGCCCTCCCTGCCCGGCCTGGGCAGAAAGAGCTTTTGGATCGGTTATTTAAAACGCCGGAATCGCCGTTTCATCGTAATTTTCCTCAAGGAATTCCCTTACCTCATCACTTGTCATTGCTTCGGCAAGCTTCTGGATCGCCTCATCGTCCACGTTGTCTTCACGGGCAACGAGCGTGATCGCGAATTCATTGTCTGTTCCCTCGGTGAGGAGTGCGTCGTTTTTCGGCGTCAGGCCGAGAGGTTCAGCGTAAGCTGGTGTCATCACAACGGCTCCAACATCGTCATACATTCTTGAGAGCATCAAAAGATCCACTTCTTCAAACGTATAGTCATTTGGATTTTCAATGATATCGGACTGGGTATAATAGTTCCCCGTCTTCTCATCCAGCGTAATGATGCCGTGCTGGTCCAGGAGCGTCAGGGAACGGTCCACGTTCGATGGGTCATTGGCAATCGCAATCACGGAACCTTCCGGCAGGTGGTCGATGTCGTCATATTCCTCGGAGTAAACCCCGTAATTGGCAAAATAAATTTCTTCCACCGGCACTAAGTTCGCATCGTGGTTCCGGTTGTATTCCTCCATATAAGGGACGTGCTGAAAGAAGTTCGCGTCCACTTCTTCGTTCGCAAGGGCTGCGTTAGGCTGCACGTTGTCTCCCAGCACTTCAATTTGAAGGTCGATGCCTTCTTCAGCAAGCATGGGTTCCGTCAGTTCGAGGATATCCGTCATCGGCGAAATTAATGAAGCAACTGTAAGCGTCACTTCTTCCTGCTCCTGATTCTGTTCCTCATTCTCGTCCTGGGTTTCTCCGTTGTCCGTATTTTCCTGATCCTCACCGCAGCCGGCCAGAAACACTAAAGCCATAGACGTTAAAAACATCATTTTTTTCATTTTTATATCCTCCTGCTTCCTTACCTTTTATCAATCATTCGTGACACTGTCGTACCGGTATACTGAATCAGCTGGACCAGTATGACCATAATGACGATCACATACATCATCAGATCGGTTTTATACTGCTGATAACCATAGCGGATGGCAAAATCGCCGATCCCACCGCCTCCTACAACTCCCATGATCGTCGAGTAGGAAATAAAGCTGATCGTTGAAGTGGTCAACCCGAGCACCAGTCCCGAACGGGCCTCCACAAATAAAAACTTGAAGATGACCGCTTTTACGGAAGCGCCCATGGAGACAGCGGCTTCGATTACGCCTTTAGGCACTTCCAAAAGCGATTGTTCCACAAACCGCGAATAATGAGCAATCGCGATAATCGCCATAGGAACGGAAGCAGCAGCGGTTCCGATCGCCGTTCCAATGATCAGCCTCGTAAACGGGATTAAAAAGACGACCAGCAAAAGAAACGGAAAAGAGCGTATCGTATTGACGAGCAGATTCACTGTTGAAAAAACAGCTCTGTTTTCAAGCAGATGATCCTTCCGGCACAGATAAAGCAGCGTTCCCACAGGCAGGCCCACAAGGACCGCGGCCAGAATCGCCACCCCTACCATGAAGAAAGTCTCGCCGATCGCTCCCCAAATTTCAGCTTCATATTGAATTAAAATCTCAGGTATCATCCCGGCTCCCATCCTTTTGCAGCTGATCAACAAAATACTTAGGGTTGTTATCGATGTCCGGCACTCCCTCCGGCTTCATGGAGAGAGTCTCATAAACTTCACCCTTGGCCATTACCGTGACTTTGCTGCAGAGACTCTTAATAACCCCCATCTCATGGCTGACAATAACGATGGTCACTCCGAGCCTTTTATTCACGTCCTCTAAAACGCCTAACACCTCAGCAGTAGTGTTTGGATCAAGAGAAGAAGTCGGTTCGTCACACAGCAGCACCTGGGGATTCGTGGCCAGTGCCCGTGCAATCGCCACACGCTGCTTCTGCCCGCCGCTCAGCTGCGCCGGGTACTTGTGCATAAATCCTTCAAGACCGACAAACTGCAGACATTCAAGAACCCGCCTGCGCCGCTCTTTTCGCGGATAGCCGGCCAGCTGCAGGGAAACGGCAATGTTGTCATACACCGATTTATTGGCCACCAGGTTAAAGTGCTGAAAAATCATTCCGATTGACTTCCGGGCATCCCGGAGTTTTTTCCCACTCAGATTCGTCAGCGCCTGAGCGTTTACAGTCACTTCACCGCTGTCGGGAGTCTCCAGTACATTCATCAGCCTGAGAAGCGTGGATTTCCCTGCTCCGCTGGCCCCGATAATACCGTAAATCTCCCCCTGACCGACCGTTATGGATACCGATTTTATTGCCTCGAAATCGCCGAAGCGTTTACTCACATCACGTAATTTAATCATAAAAAAACCGCCTTTCGGTCCGTTGAAAGGTGATTACAACGCTTTTCATTATAGCTTAATCCCCTGCCGCTGTCACTTACGCGAATCGGGAATGAAGGCCAGGTAAATTATGGACCGGATCTGCTGTTAAACTGTGCCCTCCTTAAGATCATAACGTAAAAACCAACTTAAACTGTGTTACGATTAAACCTTGAGTAAGATCATGCTGGGAGGTGCTGTAATGTCCGTGATTCCCTATATCGTTGGTATCGTTTTTATTGCGATTCACTTTCTCGCGAATGCTCTTCTTCCTTCAGAGAAAATGAAGCGCATGAAATGGTTTTCTTTTTCCGGAGGACTGGCTGTCTCTTATGTATTTGTGTATCTACTCCCAACCCTTCATAAAGAGCAGACGAATATAGCAGAACCCTACCGCCGTTTATCAATGGAATCAGAAATCTATTTCGTAGGCCTGATCGGCGTTGTCATCTTCCTCGGCATACAAATCATTATCAGTCAGAAATACGTTTCACACTCTTCCTCCTTCTGGTCGGCTATTTCTTTTTATGCGCTATACAATGCACTGGTTTCTTACGTCGTGCTATCAACTGATGTAGCGGGAATCCAGGCGTTATTTTACTGCTTTGCGATCGGCCTGCACTTTATCGCTGTGGCGCATGACATGTGGAGAGAGTTTCCGGGAGAATATAATAAATACGGAAGATATGTGCTGGCTGTGGGAATTGTGATCGGCTGGATATTAGCTTTAACAACGGACTTGAGGCCTCTCTTCCAATCCATCATTTTTGCGTTTGTATCAGGAGCTATGATCTTTAACGTCTTCAAACACGAACTTCCTAGTGAAAGAGAGACGCATTTTCCCACCTTCGCAGGTGCAGTCTTTATATATTCCGCAATCACCATGTCATTAAAACTCTTTTTTGAATGGTAACACACTCATAAAAGCAAACCAGGCACGCCCGGATTCCGGGCGCGCCTGGTTTTTGTGAATGGCTCTGTTAAAGTCTGTTGTTGATTTCCGCTCACTGCGCTCCATTTCCGCGGGGACCGCTTCAGCCTCCTCAGAGAAAACGCCCTGCGGGGTCTTCAGCCGGCGCTGTTCCCGCAGGAGTCTCGCGCGTTCGCTTCAATTAACGATAGCAAAATATCATCATTAAGCTTTAACAGAATCTTATGAATACCGGCTTTCACGAAGAGGTATCAAAAATTATGTTCCTGTCTTCTTCACCCGTGTCTGCAGATCAGGGTTTTCTTCTCGTTCCACAGGTTTCTTTGACCAGATTGTGGCCAAAATCGGCCCGGAAATGTTGTGCCAGACCGCGGCAATCACGTTTGGCAGCGCCGCTAAAGGACCGAAATGGGCCGTGGCCAGCGCGACACCGAGACCGGAGTTCTGCATCCCCACTTCAATGGAAATCGCCCGTCTTTTACTTTCATCCAGACGCATAAGAAACGCGGCCAGATAACCAAAGAACAGCCCACCCAGATTGTGGAGAAGAACGGCTGTGAAAATCAGAAGTCCGGAAGCAGCAATGCTTTCCACGTTGCCGCTTACGACCGCGGAAACAATAATAATAATGGCAATAACAGATATGAGCGGAATGACGGAAGCACTTTTATTTACCGCAGCAGGGAAAAGCCTGCGGATCAGAATACCGAGTGCAATTGGAATAATGATCACCTGAACGATGGACACAAACATGGCCATCGGGTCCACAGGCAGCCACTGCCCCGCCAGTGCCAGCAGGATGAGCGGTGTTAATATCGGTGCCAGCATCGTGGAAAAGGACGTCATCGCTACGGATAAGGCAAGGTTCCCTTTTGCCAGATACACCATGACATTGGATGCTGTTCCACCAGGCACGGACCCCAGAAGTACAAGCCCTGCAGCCAGTTCAGGAGGCAGGTTCAGGATAAAAGCAATAGCCAGAGCCAGGAGGGGCATTACCACATACTGGACGGCTACTCCGAAGATGACGGGTACCGGCTTCTTGACAACCAATTTAAAATCAACCGGCTTTAAGGTAAGTCCCATCCCGAACATCACGACACCAAGCAATATCGTAATATAGGCTCCGAGCCCTAAAAACGGCTCCGGGATAAAGTAGGCAATAACGGCAACAGCAATGACCCAGACCGCAAAATATCGTCCTGCTGTTGCACTTATCGTTTCAAGGATTTTCATAGGCTGTCTCCTTTCCCCGGAACAAGCTTGTTCGGGTTCATAATGCCTTTTGGATCGAGAGCCGCCTTGAGCGCCTGCATCACGTCCAGCGCTTTATCGTGTTCCTTACGGAGATATTTCATCTTCCCGATGCCCACACCATGCTCACCGGTACACGTGCCACCGCATGCCAGGGCATACTCCACAATCGCCTCATTAAACCGGTTGGCTTTACTCACTTCCTCTGCATTGTTTATGTCAATCATGAGAAGCGCGTGGTAGTTACCGTCACCAACGTGTCCCACAATGCCTGCATCCACACCTAACTCATCAATAGTCTCTCTTCCGTGACGGATCGCCCCTGCCAGTTCCGAAATGGGCACACATACGTCCGTAACCATCAGTTTTTTACCGGGATTACCATGGACAAAGGCGTAAGCCAAATTATGCCGTGCCTCCCACAGCTTGTTTCTGGCGGCATTATCTTTTTCAAAAAACACCTCTTCACAGTTATGGTCCGCGACGATTTCCTCGGTAAACGCCACATCGTGATTGAGTCCAGGTTCATTCCCATGGAATTCCAGGAACAGCGTCGCTTTTTCCTTATATTCCGTCTCACTGAACAGGTTGACCTGTCTGATCGAAGGCTCGTCCACAAGCTCCACCCTGGCGATGGATACGCCCGCCTGTAAAATGGAAACGACGGCTTCCACCGCATCGTTGACAGTGGGAAAAGAAGCCCGGGCGGCTGCAATATTTTCGGGGATTCCATACACTTTCAATGTCAGCTCGGTTATACAGCCGAGTGTTCCCTCCGACCCTGTGTAAAGACTGTTCAAATTGTAGCCGGAGCTCGACTTTTGAGCCAGATTTCCGGTCTGGATCGTCTCTCCGTCCGGCAGCACCACTTCCAGACTGCGGATCTGGTCCTCCATCACACCGTACTTCACAGAAGTGGTCCCGCTCGCATTTGTGGCAGCCATACCTCCAAGGGTCGCATCCGCTCCCGGATCCACCGAAAAGAACAATCCGTATTTTTTAAGTTCCTTATTCAACTGCGAGCGGGTCACCCCCGGCTGCACTTTGACAAGAAAGTCCTTCTCTCTGATTTCCAGCACCTTATTCATCTGGGAAAAATCAACCGTGATTCCCTTGTCATACGGGATCACATGCCCCTCAAGGCTCGTCCCGAGACCAAAAGGAATCACAGGTGTGGACGTGCGGTCCGCGACTTTAATAATCTCACTGACCTGCTCCGTGCTTTCCGGAAACACGACAATATCAGGCAGACTCTCCTTATGATAGGACTCATCTTTACTATGCTGTGCAAGCACGGTTTCATTCACCGAAACCTGATCGTCTCTTAAAACACCTTTCAGCTCCTCAAGCAGCTGATTTTCACTCGTTTTCATAAGGACCACACCTCGTCTGTGTATTTGCAAACCTGTCATTCGAATTATACATAAAAATCTGATAATTTCAACGATGGCTGCGGAATTAACGAGTGATTGGACCTGTCCAAAATCACATAATATATCTTTGACGAACTGGAGAGTTAAAATTTGAGGCAGTTGACTCGTTTTAAATAGTAGAGAATCTCTCTGTTTAAGTCCTGGTCCATTATTTACATTAGAATAGATCGCGGCACAACTAGGATAAAAAAACTACTTTTAAGTATTGGAGCGTTTACATTCATAAAGGAGGTTGACACTTTCTTTCATAGAACGTTATGATTATTCACAATTCATTATTTTTTAGCTAATTAAATAATAATTTTCTTATCAAGAGAGGCAGAGGGATATGGCCCTGTGACGCCTCGGCAGCGGACTCCGGTGACGACTGGAGAACTGTGCCAATTCCATCGAGCTTACCTTACCGATAAGTTCGAAAGATAAGAAGTGCGGTAATGACTGATTTATCCTCTTCTTATTTTGATAAGGAGAGGATTTTTTGCATTTAAAGGAGTGAAGGCAATGATAACCTTCGACAACGTCTCAAAAACGTATGAAGGAAATGAAGGAACAGTAACAGCAGTCAAAGACGTGTCGTTTACCGTAAATAAAGGGGATATCTTTGGTGTGATCGGATTCAGCGGTGCAGGAAAAAGTACTCTCGTCCGGTGTGTAAACCTTCTTGAGGAACCTACTGCAGGAGAGGTAAGGGTCAACGGACGGGATATGAAAAGCCTTTCGGCAAAAGAGCTGAGAGAAGCCAGGAAGAAAATCGGCATGATATTTCAGCACTTTAACTTGTGTGAATCCAAAACCGTCTATGCAAATATCGCCATTTCCCTGCAGCTGAGCAAAACGCCGAAAGCGGAAGTGAAAAAGAGAGTTATGGATCTCCTGTCCTTTGTTGGTCTCAGCGACAAAGCTGACAGCTACCCTGATCAGCTTTCAGGAGGTCAGAAGCAGCGGGTAGGTATAGCCCGGGCGTTGGCTACTTCACCGGAAGTGCTGTTGTGTGACGAAGCAACATCGGCTCTTGATCCACAGACTACAAAATCGATCCTTGATCTGCTTAAAAAAGTAAATCGTGAATTTGGTATTACCATACTTATCATCACACACGAAATGCCGGTCATCCGTGATATCTGTAACAGGGTGGCCGTAATGGAAAATGGGGAAGTCATCGAGTCAGGCAGCGTATTTGACCTTTTTTCACGGCCTAAGGCATCCACGACGAAAAACTTTGTCAGCTCTGTGATGCAGGACAAGCTCCCGGCATCGGTCCTGACTCAGTTACAGACAGACGGCAAAAACCATCATATCTACAGGATTCTCTTTGAAGGAGAGATGGCCAGTCAGCCTGTCCTGTCAAGATTGGGCAGGCAGTTTGATCTGGAAGTGAACGTCCTGCACGGGCATATTACTGAGCTTCAGGAAAAGGCGTTCGGCAACCTGATTGTCGAATTAAACGGCGAGCCAAAGCAGATTCAAGGGGCTGTCTCGTTTATCGGAGAGAATTTCACTATAAGGGAGGTGGACATCCATGAGGGATACTGATTGGAGTACGTTTTGGGTCCGGGTGTGGGAAGCCACCCTTGAAACCCTGGCAATGACAGCTTTTCCATTAGTTTTTGCCAGCCTGATCGGAATTCCACTCGGGGTAGCGGTCGTTGTCACACGAAAGGGTCAGTTATTCGAACACAGAGTGGCCTTTGTCATTTTAAATACCATTGTTAACATGGTCCGTTCCGTTCCGTTTATTATTCTGCTGGTTGCACTTATCCCATTAACAAGGCTGATCGTAGGCACAACGATTGGCACGACGGCAGCCATGGTTCCCCTGGTTATATTCGCGGCACCATTTATTGCCCGTCTTGTTGAAAGCAGCCTCCTGGAAGTCGATCCAGGCGTGACCGAAGCGGCCAAGTCCATGGGAGCAACCCCGTGGCAGATTATTTTTAGGTTTTTAATTCCCGAGGCGCTGAGCTCACTTGTGCTCAACTTAACCATTGCCACGGTAGGTCTTGTAGGAGCCTCTGCCATGGCAGGCGCAATCGGTTCCGGCGGCCTTGGAGACCTGGCAATCGCTTATGGATATCAGCGCTTCCACACAGACGTTATGATCGTAACGGTTATTCTGCTTATTATTATCGTTCAGGTTATTCAGGCAGGAGGAAACCACTTATCACGGGCAATCCGCCGGAGATAACAGTTATTCATTTCTGAACGGATTCCACAGTGGTGAGTTCGTTCAACGAAGCTGCATGACAATGAGGTGTTATTGCACCTTAGTCATTCCAAGAAAACTGAAAAAATATATGAAACTGACAGGAGGAACAATAAATGAAGAAGGTACTAATCACAGCGTTATCAGCATTATCTCTTACAGCACTTGCCGCCTGCGGAGGTGGAGAAGGCGACGAAAACACAGTAACAGTCGGTGTAAACGGATCAGGCATCCCATTGTGGGAGTACATGGCTGATAAAGCAGAAGAAGAAGGCATAACAATAGAAATCCAGGAATTCTCCGACTATGTAAGACCGAACATGGCACTGGCTGATGGAGAAGTAGATTTTAATGCATTTCAGACGATTTCCTATTTTGATAATTTTATTGAAGAACACAACCTGGACCTGGAGCCGATTGCAGGAACGTATATTGCACCAATGGGTCTTTATTCCGATAAATACGAATCTCACGAAGAGATCCCGGAAGGCGCTACGGTTGCCGTCCCGCAGGAGGAAACGAACCAGGGACGTGCGCTTCTCCTGCTTCAGGAAGCAGGATTTATTGAACTGCCGGAAAACTTTGACGGTATTGGAGATGCCAGTGACATCGTGGAAAACCACCATGACCTGAACATTGAAGAAGTACAGGCTGCCCACACACCACGCGTCATTCCAGATGTGGATGCATCTGTAATCAATAATGGTGTAGCAGTAGAGGCAGGTTATATCCCGGTAAACGACGCCATTTTTATTGAAGACGCAGACGGAGCTGCTGCCTATGTAAATATTCTTGCAGTGCAGGCTGAAGACCAGGACAATGAGACACTTCAGCGTATTGCCGAGCTCTATCATGAAGAAGATACTCAGGAGTTTATCATCGACCTGTATGAAAATTCACTTCTGCCGACATTTATTGATGATATGGATGAATTAAGAGAGTATTAAACTTTAATCAGAAGGCGGCTGTATCAACCAAAAGCAGATTGACAATGGTTCCTCCTCGCTACTAACACGAGAAACCTGCTTGTGCAGATCTTTTAAAAGAGTGTAGCGCTTCTGCTCCATGCTTCAGGGGTGCTAACAAGCCATTCACAAACAAAATCACATGCGATTTCATAGCAGAAATCACATGTGATTTTTTGTTTTTAAATCCGTATTTTATGGTTAAATTTCGCACACCATAGGTGGCGGTTTTATTGCTTTTTTCATAAGATTTCCATGGGTTTGTCCTGTTAAGTAAACGCTCTTTTTCCTATTGAACGGAGGACGATATCATCGGATGGAGGATTATGAAGACCGGCACGTACATCCCGAAAATACCGTTGAAGAGGACTCTTTCTTGCTAGGCTGCGGGCACCGGCAATCCTCATCGCCAGGTCAACGATGCGGTTGGCACTGTTGGTGACGATGTACTTTGTGGCGGCAAGATCCGAAGCTGCCCGTTTCCGCCCGGCAGGTTCCTGCTCCCATTTTTCAACGGTGCGGTACAGTACCTGTCGGCAGGTAAACAGCTCTGCATCCATTTCTCCTGTTTTCTGCTGTATCTCCGGTGTCTCACAGATCGGACCCGGCAGCGTTGAGGGTCTGAACTGACTGGCAAAGTGAACAGCTTCATTTCTTGCCGCTGCTGCTATCCCAAGATAGACAGCCGGTACCTGCAGATACCACCCTTCAGGGACCGGGTTTTTCTTGTGTGTAAAAAGAAGGTCCTCTTCTCTCACATACACATCATTGAGACACAAGTCATCACTCTTTGTAGCTCGCATTGAAATCGTATCCCATGTTTCTTTGACACTGATCCCCTGCAGACGGTGATCGACGAGAAAGGTCCCTTTAGTATCGGTCTGGTCAATCCGTGCGGTAACAACGGAGTAATCGAGAGCAGTGGCCATGGAGGTAAACGACTTTGTTCCGTGCAAAATCCAGCCTCCGTCTTTTTTTACAGCAAGGGTAGTCGGCAATCCCCCTCTGGAAGGGCTTCCTGTTGCGTGCTCTGTCGCTGCCTGGTTGATAAGAACCTGATCCTGCACCACCTTTTTACATAGCGTTTCAAAGGCCGCTCCCCGCCAGTTATTCTTCTCCGCCGCTTCAAGGATCACACCCAGGTGCCAGCCGACAGACAACGCAGTCGCCCCGTCCCCGGCAGCGATCACCTCCTGAAACTCCAGAAATTCCTTGAGTCCAAAGCCTTCACCGCCATATTTTTTAGGTACAGTCAATGACAGAAAACCGGCTTCCTTCAAGTCATTGAAGTTCTCAGTCGGGAACAGATTGTTCTCATCATAATAAGCAGCACGTTCACTGAAAGCCCGGGCAAGCTCTTCAGCCTTTTGGAAAACAGGCACAACACGTGCAATAGCCATCATTACTTCCTCCTCGTGCGGGGTCTGACCCTCTGATCACAGTTTCATAATTTGTCAGGCCCCCTTGTATTATTCTTTCATCCAGCCGGGATAGTTGAACCCTTCGAAATCCTCTTCGATCACCTGTCTGAAGTGGTCGGATTCTATCGCTTTTTTAATATCCTCTACAAAAGGCTCGTCAGTGTCTTCGGTGCGTACAACAATCTGGTTCTGTATTTCAGGCGGCATGTTGTCAACGATCAGAGCGTCATCCAAATCCATGCCGGCTGACAGGGCGAAATTCCCGTTTACTGCTGCAAGATCCAGTGACTCAAGAGACCGAGGGAGCTGCCCTGCTTCAATTTCCTTAAACTGCAGATTGAGAGGATTGCTCGTCACATCCTCAGGAGAGGACCGGATCGGGTCCGCATCTTCACTGATTTCAATCAGTCCGGCATCGCGTAACACGGTCAGCCCTCTTGAGAGGTTGGTCGGATCATTCGCAACACCGACAGTAATGCCTTCTTCAATATCATCCAGTGATTCAAAGCGATCAGAGTAGAGGCCGATCGGTGCTGTTGGAACCGGGATGACAAGGGATAAGTCCATATCACGGTCTTCTGTAAAAGCATTCAAATACACTTCATGCTGAAACAGGTTTGCATCAATTGAACCGTCATCAAGAGAGAGATTCGGGTGGACATAATCACTGAACTCCACGATACTCACCTCGTATCCAAGCTCCTCAAGCTCAGGCTTGACCGCCCACTCAAGCATTTCTGTATAGGGAACGGTTCCCCCAAGTACAAGCTCCTGTTTTTCCAGTCCGGAGGCACCTTCATTGGCCCCGCATGCCGTTAGTACAGCCACTCCGGAAAATACCAAAGCAAATAATCCTGTCTGTGGTCTGGTCATCTTGTTTTTTCTCCTTTCGCTTCAAAGGTTTCTGGTTTCACTTTATAGCCGTACCCCGGATGATCGTCAGGAAGATGGGCACTTTCGTGATCGAACAGCTTCTCACGGAGTGTCCCTTCCTTGTAGGATGTTTTATAAATTCCTCTGACCTGAAGCTCGGGAACAACGAGATCAACAAATGCTTCCAGGTCTCCCGGGGTTAGGAGATGGTTCAGGTTGAAGCCGTCCACACCGGACTCTTCGAACTGTTTCTGGATGCCATCTGCTACCTGCTGTGGATTACCGACAATGTACGTTTCCCGATCAATATGTTCAAAGCGGCTCAGCACCTGACGGATCGTGGGCTGCTTTTTTGGATCTCTGTCCACTGTAGCCTGCTTGTAGTGTGCGTGCTCGGTCTTTTTGAAATCAAAAGGAAGGGATGGGTCCAGGGATTCATAGAATGACAGATCTTGACCGCTCGCTCCTGCGAACTGGGCTTTAGCGGAATCTACACTCCATAAATCATCGTACTCAGCAAATTTACGTTCTGCTTCCTCCGTTGTCGGAGCCACCACTACATTCAAAAAGGAAAAGAACTTCAGATGATCAGGGTTACGCCCCAGTTCCCGCGCCTGTGCCTTTATGTCCTCAATGTATTCCCGGATTTTCAGCGGCGTCGGGCCTCCCACGAAGATGCATTCAGCGTGCCTGGCAGCAAATGCACGTCCTTTTTCTGATGTCCCTGCCTGATACAGAACGGGGGTGCGCTGGGGAGATGGTTCACTGAGGTGAGGCCCTGCCACACTGAAGAAATTTCCCTTATGATTGATTTCATGAACGCTATCCGGGTTCACAAGGGTACTGTTGTCTCCATCCTCAACGACAGCCTCTTCTTCCCAGCTGCCTTCCCAAAGCTTATAGGATACATCGAGAAATTCATCAGCAATCGTATAACGCTTATCGTGACGGACCATATCTTCAAGGCCGAAATTACGCGCTGCGTTTGGAAGGTATGAGGTGACCACGTTCCACGCAATCCGTCCATTTGTAAGGTGATCGAGGCTGGAAAACCTGCGGGCATTCGAAAACGGCTGTTCATAGGTGGTGCTGATCGTGATGGCAAACGACAAATGTTTCGTCACACTGGCCATAAAAGGAACCACATAAGAGGCATCGATCGCCGGGACCTGCATGCCGTCCCGCAGGGATGGCCCCCTGCTTTGGCGGTACGTGTCATAAATTCCTAGCACTTCGGCGAAAAAAACAGCGTCAAACTTCCCTTTTTCAAGAAGACCTGCAATCTCCATCCAATAGTGAGGATCTTTGTATTCACGGTGTCTCCGGCTGTTTTCGTGCTTCCATAACCCATGGGAATTGTGCATGGCACTTGTCATGTCAAAAGCATTCAGGATTAATTGTTTCGTCATCAATAAACTCTCCTTTTTCCTTAGTATTCAGATAAATTTACTCGGATAAAAACTTGAATGAACGTCATCACCCTCCTTGTAAGCCAGGTTCAGAAAGAAGGGGCGTCTTTCAGAAAACAACAAAACCCTCTTCCTGAAAAAAGAAGAGGGTGTAGGTACTGATACATCAACTCTTCTTATCTTCCGGAGCAGTCTCCGATGGATTTAACACCTTTCAATCCCGCTGGATTGAGGTTGTTGAAGCTTCTCAGGGCCATATCCCTCCACTTCTCTTGATAAAAAGACACGCTATGCAGTTTTTTTTCCGACAGATGAAAATCCCTCTGTCTGGAGATTACATATTAGTCTATCAGCAATTTTCAGACGATTCAATGATTAATTTTTCCTGGAAGTGATGCGGGACTATCTAAGGGCAGTCTCATGGCAATCTCAGGATTACCCTGCTGAAGAAGGACATTGAAGATTTCATGCCCCTTATGGAGGAGTACCAGCGAACTGTTACTACCTCCAAAAGGAAGAAAATCAGAAAAACAATTACGCTGGATAACTGCGTGCCAATACTCCATTACAAAATAGGGTTGAGACCACATTAAATAATATCTATACCCATATAACAAAAGAAGCCAAAGAAAAAACCGCAGAAAGCTCCCTGAGTAAATGGGAAATCCAACTTGAATTTTTTTGAGTCATTTTTGGGTCATTTCTAAAGAAAAACACGAAAAAGCCCCCTCTGCCTGCATGAGGCAAAGAGGGCTGAACCCTTGGTATATAAGGGAATTAACGCTTCGAGAACTGAGGAGCACGACGTGCAGCTTTAAGACCGTATTTCTTACGCTCTTTCATAC
This sequence comes from Alteribacter lacisalsi, assembly GCF_003226345.1. Classification (GTDB taxonomy): domain Bacteria; phylum Bacillota; class Bacilli; order Bacillales; family Salisediminibacteriaceae; genus Alteribacter; species Alteribacter lacisalsi. Next base: position 177,381 of record NZ_PDOF01000004.1, read on the forward strand.
GAGCGTCACGAGTAAGGAATCCTGCACGCTTAAGTGATGTGCGGTACTCAGGGTCTGCTTCGAGAAGCGCGCGGGAGATGCCGTGACGGATCGCGCCCGCTTGTCCTGTGTAACCTCCACCGTCCACGTTTACGTGGATGTTGTACGTACCTTCTGTTTCAGTTTCAGCGAGTGGCTGTTTAACGATAAGCTTTAGAGTTTCAAGGTCGAAGTACTCGTCGATGCCGCGCCCGTTGATGACGATTGTACCGTCACCAGGTACGAGGCGTACACGTGCGACAGAGTGCTTACGACGACCTGTTCCGTAGTATTGAACCTGTGCCAAAGTTGGTAACCTCCTTTATAATTAACCGCGTAGTTCGTAGTTTTCAGGCTGCTGAGCCTGGTGTGGATGCTCGCTTCCCGCGTATACGTGAAGCTTTTTGCCCTGCTGACGTCCAAGAGAACCTTTTGGAAGCATGCCTTTTACTGCAAGCTCAAGCATTTTTACCGGCTTGCGGTCGCGCATTTCCTGAGCAGTCATGCTCTTAAGTCCGCCTGGATGCTGGCTGTGACGGTAGTACATTTTGTCCGCCAGTTTGTTACCAGTCAGGTGAATTTTTTCAGCGTTGATGAGAATTACGTGATCTCCAGTGTCAACGTGTGGTGTGAAAGTCGGCTTGTGCTTGCCGCGAAGAATGGATGCTACTTCACTTGCAAGACGACCAAGTGTCTGACCTTCTGCGTCCACAACGTACCATTTGCGCTCTACTTCCTGAGCTTTTGCCATATATGTCGTACGCATCAGTTATTTCCCTCCTAAAACTTCAATCAGAAATCAAAATCAAGTGTTGGATCTAAAACGATTCGTCTGCCCGGGGCTAGTGGGCTTTAGAATACCATATAACATCATAACCCATGGAAATACTGATGTCAACAGGATGTTACACCAGGATTCGTTGTTATGGGAATTTTTTTTGACGGGTTTTATTGACCCTAGGCCGGCGGTTGTGATCAACATGGTTTTATCCACGAAAAAATGAATTTATCCGCGCTATTTTTGATATATCCGCGACTTTTCGGTTTTATCCGCGATCCTCGCCGCTTTCGTCACTTCCGCTGCCGAAAATGTCCTGCTCATAGAATACGTCCCACAGATACAGGCCGCAGCCGGGGACAGTAGCCCCGGCCTTTTCCCGGTCACGGGCAGCGATAACATCCGGCACGGAATCCGCCGTTCGTTTGCCCTGCCCCACTTCCACGAGAGTACCGGTGATGATCCGCACCATCTGGTAGAGGAAACCGGTCCCTCTGAAAACAAGCAGCAGCTCGTCACCTTCCTCATGAATTTCGAGTGCGGTGATGGTGCGCACCTTATCTGTGACCGGTGACTTCTGGGAACAGAAGCTCGTAAAGTCATGGGTGCCGAGAAAGTGCCGTGCAGCTTCGCGCATAGCCTCCACGTCCCTGATGAGGGGAAAAGGCTGGTGAGTGTAATTCCGGCGGAACACGTCCCGTTGACGGCCGCTCAGGAGCCTGTAGCGATATTCTTTTCCCGTCGTATCATAACGGACATGAAAGTCATCCGGTACAATAGCCACCTCATGCGCCGCGATGTCAGGGGGGAGAACCGCTGTGAGAGCAGCAGGCCAGCGCTCAAGAGGGATCTTCAGCTCCGAATCGAACTGCACAACCTGGCCACGGGCATGCACGCCGGCATCGGTCCGTCCCGATCCCTTTGTCTCCACTTCCCGCCCTTTATGAATCTTCCTCAGCGCCCTCTGGAGCTGTTCCTGAACGGTTCGGCCGTTTTCCTGAATCTGATAGCCCGAGTAGGCCGTCCCGTCATAGGCGAGCCTGCAAACGTAACGTGTCATGTTGGTACCTTCTTTCTCTATGAACTAAGAGCATTCTACCCTCTCAAAGCAAAGATACAAACCCCGGTCAGTGCCACCAGGAGGAGCACCCAGGCATCTGACGGTCTCAAGACCATCCGGCGGAAGCGGGTCCTTCCTTCACTGCCGGTGTATCCTCTCGCTTCCATTGCCACAGCAAGTTCTTCGGCTCTTCGAAACGACTGGATGATGAGAGGAACGAGAAGGGGTACGAGCGCTTTGATCCGCCTCACAAGTGAGCCGTTTGAAAACGAAGCCCCTCTAGCCGTCTGAGCCTTCATGATTTTTTCCATCTCCGTAAAAAGCGTCGGAATAAACCTCAGTGCAATACTCATGGTGAGCGCCAGCTCGTGTGCAGGGAGGCCAAGACGCTGGAGCGGTTTGAACAGACGTTCAAGAGCGTCTGTGAGTTCAATCGGCGTTGTTGTAAGGGTGAGCACGGTTGCCAGCACCAGGAGGAGAAACAGGCGGCCCGCAAAAACCGCTCCGTCCCTGACCCCTTCCTCGTAAACAGTAAGCCACGTGAGTTCAAATAGCACCGTGCCTTCACGGGTCATCAGCATCCGGAAGAGAAATAATAAAATAACCATGATAGCAATGAACTTGAGTCCCTTCAGCAGATACCTCACCGGCACCTTCGTGGCCAGAAAAACGAGTGCGGCAAACAGAAAAGCCGGAATCAGCGCCGCCGGCCGATTCGCCAGAAAGAGCACTAGCAAAAACAGAAACAATCCGGCAAGCTTTGCTCTGGGGTCCATCCGGTGTATGAACGAATCCCGGCGGACATACTGCCCCATGATCATCGATTTCATTGTGACGCCCCCTCCCCTCTGAGGAGCCGGACGATCTCTGCCGCCGTTTCATCCGCCTCATATGTGGTGAGGGAATGCGGACTCGAATGACCGAGTGCCATAAGAATCCGCACAGGCATCGGCACATCGAGGCCGATTTCAAGAAGACGGTTCCGCTCCAGAAACACAACAGATGGCTGGCCTTCCATGACGACCGTTCCGCCGTTCATCACATAAATAAAATCCGCATATTTCGCTGCGTCCTCCATGTGGTGCGTGACGAGGATGTAGGAACGGGCTGCTGCCGCCTTCTGCCAGTCGGAAAACATCTTCATCATTTGTCTGCGGCCTTTAGGGTCGAGGCCGGCTGCCGGTTCGTCCAGAATCAGCACATCCGGTTCCCCTGCAAGCACTCCGGCAATCGCCACACGGCGCATCTGTCCTCCGCTGAGTTCAAACGGTGAGCGTTCAAGAATTGAGTCATCAAGACCGGCTGCTGCAACGGCTGCCTGAATCCTGCTCCTGATTTCAGTTTCTTTAACACCAAAATTGCGCGGCGCGAAGGAAATGTCTTTTTCAACCGTTTCCTCAAACAGCTGGTGCTCGGGATACTGAAAGACCATCCCTACACGCCTGCGGAGCCTGTACAGTTCCTTCTGCTTTGTTCCAGGTGAAATCCTTACTTCACCAGCCGTCACAGAGCCTTCTGTCGGAATGAGCAGACCGTTCAGATGCTGCACGAGAGTGGATTTGCCGGATCCTGTGTGACCGACAACCGCCACCCGGCTTCCGGGCGGAATATCGACATTTACGTCTGACAGGGCTTTTTTTTCAAAAGGTGTACCTTTTCCGTATATGAAGCCTAGGTCTTGCGCTTTAATGTGCATAACGCTTCTACCATCGCTTTCTCCGTTACGGCATCTTCAGAAAGAGCAACACCTTGGCTTTCAAGTTCGGCTCTCAACTGAACGCTGAACGGCTGTTCCAGGCCGGCCTGATCCAGGACAGCCCTGTTTTGAAATACGTCTTTCGGTATTCCCTCTGCTGTTATAACCCCATCCTTCATTACAATCATCCGGTCAGCATAAAACACTTCCTCAAGGTCGTGGGTAATGCTGATTACCGTGACCTTCTCTGTCTCCCGAAGCCGTGCTGTGAGTTCCAGTACCTCTTTTTTTCCTGACGGGTCGAGCATGGATGTGGCTTCGTCAAGAATGATGATATCAGGTCGTAATGCCAGTACTCCTGCTATAGCCACCCGCTGCTTCTGGCCGCCTGATAGATTATGAGGTTCCTCCTCTTCAAAACCGGTAAGACCTGCCTGCACGATTGCAGAGGCTACTCTCTCTTCCATCTCATCAGCCGGGACACCGTTGTTTTCAAGCCCGAACGCCACATCGTCCTGCACAGTTGGTGCGACAATCTGGTTATCTGGGTTTTGAAAAACCATGCCCACTGTTTTTCGGATCGCAGCCGTATCCGCTTGGGATTTCGTATTGAGGCTGCGAATCAGCACGTCCCCCTTCTGGGGAAGCAGGAGTCCGTTCATCAGTCTGGCCAGCGTCGACTTACCCGAGCCGTTATGACCGGTGACTGCCAGCCACTCTGAGCGTGACACCGATAGCGATACATCCGTTAAAACCGGAGCGGAATCATCATAATAACGAAACGAAGCATTCCTTACCTGAACCGCTGTCTCCTCACCCATACTACCCACTCCTGATCTCCAGCGCGTGTTTACAGATACTGATGAAAAGGCTGGAAGGTTGTCTTTTGTCTTTGTTAAACATGATTTATCACCAGCAGGAGCGAAAGGCGGCGACTCCAGATGGAAAAGCAAGAGACGAAGACCTCGCAGGGCGCTTTTCCCGAGGAGGCTGAGGCCAAGACCTGCGGAAAGCGTCCGCCTGCAGCGTATGCGTATGTCTGTAAACGAACAGCGAAGCTGTAAATTTGTTTTCAGACATAAGCTCTGACGAAACTGGCTTTTTTTGACTTCCAGACGCGCAAAAAAAGGGCATAGAAACAGAATCTGCCGTGTTGTCAGATTCTGAGTCCCGCCCTTTTAAGCAATCGGTTTGATTGATTATACCAATTCGATGATTGCCATTTCAGCGCCGTCCCCGCGGCGTGGTCCCAGCTTGTGGACACGAGTGTATCCGCCTTGACGGTCCTCGTAACGCTTAGCCACATCATCAAAAAGCTTTTGAACAGCTGTTGTGCCTTCATCGTCCGCAAGTTCAGAACGTACAAAAGCAGCAGCCTGACGACGAGCGTGAAGGTCGCCGCGCTTTCCGAGTGTAATCATTTTTTCAACGACAGAACGAAGCTCCTTCGCTTTTGATTCAGTCGTTTCGATTCGTTCGTTGATGATCAGATCAGTTGTAAGATCGCGAAGCAGTGCTTTACGGGCAGAGCTGTCACGACCAAGTTTTCTGTATCCCATGTTGTGAGTCCCTCCTTCTCTAAAGGTTGTCCGTTCTCTATAGGTTCATATCGCACCCTGAAACACGGGCAGTGCGCCGCGTGTTTCTTTTAGAAGAGAAATGCTTTCGAATAGAAGCCTGATGCTGACTATTCTTCGTTGCGTAAGCCAAGGCCGAGTTCGCCCAGCTTTTCCTGAACTTCTTCAAGGGACTTGCGTCCAAGGTTACGAACTTTCATCATATCTTCTTCTGACTTCTGAGTCAGTTCCTGAACCGTGTTGATTCCTGCACGCTTAAGGCAGTTGTAAGAACGCACGGAAAGATCAAGCTCTTCGATCGTCATCTCGAGTACTTTCTCTTTCTGATCTTCTTCTTTCTCAACCATGATCTCGGCATTCTGCGCCTGATCGGTGAGGCCGACGAAGATGTTCAGGTGCTCGGTAAGAATCTTTGCACCAAGTGAAACGGCTTCTTCCGGGCGGATGCTTCCGTCCGTCCACACGTCCATTGTGAGTTTGTCGTAGTTGGTAATCTGACCTACACGCGTGTTTTCCACCTGGAAGTTCACTCGGGAAACCGGCGTATAAATCGAGTCAATTGGAATGACACCGATTGGCAGTTCACCTGAATTATTTCCTTCAGCCGGTACATAGCCGCGACCGCGGTTAGCACTGAGCTTAAGATGGAAGTTTGCGTTTTTGGACAGTGTGGCAATGTGAAGATCAGGGTTTAAAACCTCCACGTCACTGTCATGCATAAGATCAGCAGCCGTTACGACGCCTTCACCCTGGGCTTCAACCTCGAGGGTCTTCTCTTCATCAGAGTAGATCTTAAGCGCGAGCTTCTTCAGATTCAGAATAATCGTTGTCACATCTTCCGTTACGCCTTCAATCGTAGAGAACTCATGAAGTACCGTATCGAATTGTGCACTTGTTACCGCTGAACCTGGCAGTGAGGATAGAAGAATACGGCGAAGGGAGTTTCCAAGCGTCGTACCATATCCCCGCTCTAATGGTTCTACTACAAATTTGCCATATGAAGCATCATCATTAATTTCAACAGGTTCAATTTTCGGCTTTTCGATTTCGATCATTAAACAAACCCTCCTTCAAAACGTCGAAACCCCGGCTGACCGGAAAACGGTCAGACCGGAATCCCTCATTGGGCACATCCGATCTTTTACGAATCGTCAATATTCCCAAAAGAGTCTTCCTTTATTCATGACTCTTATCCATTATTGACACAGGTATGGTAATCCATACCCTTTGACCGTTATTATACTCGACGACGTTTTGGTGGACGGCAGCCGTTGTGAGGTACTGGAGTAACATCTTTAATCATGTTAACTTCCAGACCAGTTGCCTGAAGGGAGCGGATTGCAGCTTCACGTCCGGCACCAGGGCCTTTAACGGAAACTTCCACAACCTTCATCCCGTGTTCCATAGCTGCTTTTGCAGCTGTTTCAGCAGCAGTCTGTGCTGCGAAAGGAGTTGATTTACGGGATCCTTTGAAGCCTAATGCACCAGCACTGGCCCAAGAGATTGCATTCCCGCGAGGGTCTGTGATCGTTACAATCGTGTTGTTGAATGTGGAGCGGATATGCGCAATTCCGGATTCAATATTCTTACGCTGACGACGCTTTGAACGAGTCGTTTTAGGTTTAGCCATAACAGTACATTACCTCCTTTACTTCTTCTTGTTCGCTACAGTACGGCGAGGTCCTTTACGCGTACGTGCGTTGTTCTTCGTTTTCTGACCACGGACAGGAAGACCGCGGCGGTGGCGGATTCCACGGAAAGATCCGATTTCGATCAGACGCTTGATGTTAAGGGACACTTCACGGCGAAGGTCACCTTCTACTTTGACTCCGTCTACAACTTCACGGATACGTCCGAGTTCATCTTCCGTCAAGTCGCGTACGCGTGTATCTTCTGATACGCCCGCTTCTTTAAGGATCTCAGCAGCTCTTGATTGTCCGATTCCGTAAACGTAAGTGAGTGATACGACAATCCGCTTATCGCGGGGAATGTCTACTCCAGCAATACGTGCCATTACGTTACACCTCCTGTTGGTTTAACCTTGTTTTTGTTTGTGTTTAGGGTTTTCGCAGATTACCATGACGGTACGTTTTCGGCGAATAACTTTGCATTTCTCGCACATCGGCTTTACAGATGGTCTTACCTTCATGCTTTTTACCTCCTTGTGATACGGAGTGCGCTTTCGCTATCCATCAGCTTATTTATAACGATACGTGATACGACCACGGGTTAAATCATAGGGAGACAATTCAACGGTCACTTTATCTCCTGGTAGGATACGAATGAAGTGCATACGGATCTTACCGGATACGTGGGCAAGAATCTTGTGTCCATTCTCCAGTTCAACACGAAACATCGCGTTGGGCAGCGGCTCAATGACCGTGCCTTCTACTTCGATTACATCTTCTTTGGCCATGAATTTACTCTCCTTCCTTCAGTAAATTGTCATTCATATATGATGAAATTGCAAACCGCAATTTGGCATTGGTCACACGGCCCGTATCGACAATGCTATTTTTGACTTCGGGCATGACCAGTTCGGTCCGCTCAAGATGCTGAATGTTTTTCTTCTTTGCTCTGTCGACCTTCCGCTTGTCGCCGTCGGCTATCAGAACAAATTTTGCATCCAGCACACTGATAATACACGCATACTGATCTTTATCTCTGCCCTTGACTATTCGCACAAGCTCACCGAGCTGCGGAACGGCTTCAGGATCCTTCATTCCGTGACCACCTTTAATTTTACTATGGCTTAGTCAAGATTTCATATCCTGAGTCTGTAATAGCGATTGTGTGTTCAAAATGGGCACATCGTTTACCGTCGGAAGTGACGACCGTCCAGTTATCGGCTAGTGTTTTCACATGCCTTGATCCGGCATTAACCATGGGCTCTACAGCAAGAACCATGCCCGGTTTGAGACGGGGTCCTTTTCCTGGTGGTCCGAAGTGCGGGATCTGGGGATCTTCGTGAAGATCCTGACCGACTCCATGACCGACATATTCCCGGACAACTGAGAATCCGTGTGCTTCCACATACGACTGAACCGCATGGGAAATGTTCGAGAGTCTTTCCTTCGGTCCTGCTTCATCAAGACCTTTAAAAAGAGATGTTTCAGTTACTTCGAGAAGCTTCTGATCACTCTCGGAAATCGTCCCGACCGGATAAGTCCAGGCGGAATCACCGTGATAGCCACCGTACTTTGCTCCGATGTCTATACTGATAATATCGCCGTCCTTCAATACTCTGTTACCCGGTACACCGTGTACCAACTCTTCATTCACTGAAGCACAGATGCTGCCAGTAAATCCATTATAGCCTTTAAAAGATGGAATCGCATCTTGCTGTCTGATAAATGTGTCTGCGATCGTATCCAGTTCCTTCGTCGTAATACCAGGCTGGATGTGCTTTTGAAGCTCTTGATGTGTCAGTGCCACAATCTTACCGGCAACACGCATGATTTCAATCTCACGCTCTGTCTTGCAGATAATCATCGATTGTTCCCTTTCAGGAGAGTATCAAGGTCTTCAAAGACGTCTTGAATATCCTGTTTGCCATCAATATTGCGAAGGTAGCCTTTGTTTCCGTAGAAATCTACGAGAGGCTGGGTTTGATCAAGATTTACCTTGATCCGCTTTTCAACCGTTTCCGGCTTATCATCATCTCGTTGAATTAAGTCGCTGCCATCCTTGTTACATTTCCCGGCAATCTTCGGAGGATTGAAGATCTCATGATAGCTGGTGCCGCAGTCCGGGCATACCCAGCGTCCCGTGAGACGCTTGAACAAGTCCTCTTCCGGTACTTTAATGTAGACAACGTGGTCGAGCTGACGATCGAGTTCAGCGAGAATCTCTTCCAATGCTTCAGCCTGTGCTACTGTTCTTGGAAAACCATCCAGCAGAAAACCGTCTTTGCAGTCATCCTGGCTCAGACGATCGCGGACAATTCCTACAGTAACCTCATCTGGAACAAGGTTCCCGGCATCCATAAAGGATTTGGCTTTCAACCCGAGTTCCGTTCCGCCCTTAATTGCAGCACGGAACATATCTCCGGTTGAAATGTGGGGAATACCGTATTTGTTTACGATTTTGTCGGCTTGTGTGCCTTTTCCCGCACCCGGAAGACCCATTAAGATCAAATTCATCGATTATCCCTCCATCGTACTTCATTCACGATCGAAGGCAAAGGGAGCAAGAATCTCCCTTTCCTTATTTATTTAATGAATCCTTTGTAGCTTCGTTTGATCATCTGGCTTTCGATCTGCTTCATCGTATCAAGGGCTACTGCCACAACGATGAGAAGTCCTGTTCCTCCAATTTGAACTCCCGGCGGAAGGCCTGCAAGTTCAGTGAAGAATACCGGTACTACAGAGACAGATGCAAGGAAAAGCGCACCGACGAACGTGAGACGGTACAGGATTCTTGTAATGTAGACCTGTGTTGTTTTACCAGGACGGATTCCTGGGATATACCCGCCCTGCTTTTTCAGGTTTTCAGCCATCTGCTCCGGGTTCACCTGTACGAACGTGTAGAAGTACGTAAAACCGATAATCAGCGCTGCATATACAACGAGACCGAACGGCTGCGTATAATCAAAGTTCTGGGTTACCCAGCCCGCAATTGTACTGTCGTCACCGAAGAATCCGGCGACAGTTGGCGGGAAAATGAAGAGTGACATGGCAAAGATAACCGGAATTACCCCTGCGGAGTTCACTTTCAAAGGCAGATGCGTGCTTTGACCGCCCTGCGGTTTACCTGATACAAGACGCTTGGCGTACTGAACAGGAATTTTGCGAAGGGCCTGCTGAACGAAAATCACGAAGACTACGAGCAGCAGTACAGCCAGCACAAGCAGTGCAATCGTGACAATTCCAAGGAACAGTCCGTCGCCTGCGTCCGCGATCTGAGTCGCGTACAGCTGGTTTACACCGTTTGGAATTGCTGCTGCTATACCTGCAAAGATCAGGATGGAGATTCCGTTACCGACACCCTGTGCCGTAATCTGCTCACCGAGCCACATGAGGAAGGCTGTGCCTGCCGTCAGTGTCAGGGCAATCAGGGCATACGTCAGAAAGCTCGGGTCGGGAACGAGTCCCGGAAAGATCCGGTTAAATCCGATTGACATTCCCAAAGCCTGAACAAAAGCGATAATGATTGTGAAGTAGCGTGTAAACTGTGCCAGTTTACGACGACCGGCTTCACCCTGCTTCGCCCATTCAGTAAACTTCGGTACTACGTCCATACGGAGTAATTGTACGATAATGGATGCCGTAATGTAGGGCATAATCCCGGTTGCAAAGATCGAGAAGTTCTCGAGTGCTCCGCCGCCGAAAGTATTCAGGAAACCAAATGCATTCATCTCACCCTGAAAGTCGAGAATGTCTGCATCTACTCCCGGAGCCGGGATATGCGCGCCAATACGAAAGACTACAAGCATAGCCAAGGTAAAAAGTACCTTTTTCCTCAAATCACCAATCCGCATAATATTGGAGATTGTCTGGAACATTAGACCACCTCTGTAGTTCCGCCGGCAGCCTCAATTGCTTCTTTAGCAGAAGCAGAGAATTTATGGGCTTTCACTGTAAGCTTGTTCTCTAGCTTGCCGTTCCCAAGAACTTTGATTCCGTCCTTCGCGCTGCTGACAACACCGGACTCGATCAGAAGCTCAGGAGTTACTTCTGTTCCCGCTTCGAAACGGTTAAGCGTTTCGAGGTTCACAATAGCAAACTCTTTGCGTGTAGGGTTTGTGAATCCGCGCTTAGGCAGACGGCGGAAGATTGGCATCTGGCCACCTTCAAACCCTGGACGTACGCCACCGCCTGAACGGGCGTTCTGTCCTTTGTGTCCACGCCCTGCAGTTTTACCGTTACCGCTGGCAATACCGCGTCCAACACGGTTGCGGACTTTACGGGAACCTTCTGAAGGTTTAAGTTCGTGAAGTTTCATGTCGGCACCTCCTCAACTCTTATTCTTGTTCTTATGCTTCGATTTCTTTAACAGTAACAAGGTGAGATACTTTGTTCACCATACCGCGAGTCGCTGCGTTGTCTTCCTGAACCACTGTGTGGTGCATTTTACGAAGACCCAGAGTTTTCACGGTAACGCGCTGATCCTGAGGGCGTCCGATCAGGCTGCGTGTGAGGGTAATTTCAAGTTTTTTAGCCATGTTAATTCCCTCCTTAACCTAGTAGCTCTTCTACTGTTTTGCCGCGAAGTTTTGCAACCTCTTCCGGGCTTTTTAGTTCAGTAAGTCCCTGGATGGTTGCACGAACCATGTTGATCGGGTTGTTGGAACCAAGGGATTTACTTAGGATGTCCCCGACACCGCCGAGCTCAAGTACGGCACGGACAGGTCCGCCGGCAATAATTCCAGTACCTTCGGATGCAGGCTTAAGCAGTACGCTTCCAGCTCCGAATTCACCAGTGATCTGGTGAGGGATTGTCGTTCCCTGAACCGGGATCGTGATAAGGTTTTTCTTCGCGTCTTCAATCGCTTTACGGATCGCTTCAGGTACTTCAAGTGCTTTACCCATACCAAAGCCAACGTGTCCGTTTTTATCTCCAACTACAACCAGTGCAGCAAAGCGGAAGCGACGACCACCTTTAACCACTTTTGCAACACGGTTAACAGTAACTACTCTCTCTTCAAGTTCAAGTTTGTTAGGGTCGATACTACGCAATGAGTTTCCCTCCTTTTGTGGTTATTTAAAACTTCAGACCAGCTTCACGTGCTGCGTCTGCAAGCTCTTGGACTCGACCATGATAAAGGTATCCGCCGCGGTCAAATACCACAGTTTCAACACCTTGCTCAAGGGCACGTTTCGCAACAGCTTCGCCGATTTTCTGGGCAGCTTCTTTATTTCCGCCGTTATCAAGTTTAAGTTCTTTATCTAAGCTATCAGCGCTGGCAATAGTAACGCCTGTAACGTCGTTAATTACCTGAGCGTAAATGTGCTTATTAGAACGGAAAACATTCAAACGAGGACGTTCAGCAGTACCCGTGATCGTACGACGAACATGTGCGTGCCGTTTCTTACGTACCACGTTCTTGTCAGCCTTTGTGATCATTGAACGTCATTCCTTTCATTCCGTTATTTAACCTTATTTACCTGTTTTACCTTCTTTACGGCGTACGTATTCGCCTTCGTAGCGAATTCCTTTGCCTTTGTAAGGTTCAGGTGGTCTTACAGCACGAATGTTGGAAGCAAGTGCTCCAACACGTTCTTTGTCGATCCCTTTTACAGTAATCTTCGTGTTTTCAGGAACATCGATTTCAAGGCCGTTTTCCGGTACGAATTCCACCGGGTGAGACAGACCTACGCTGAGTGTTACTTTGTTTCCTGATTTTTGTGCACGGTAACCTACACCAACAAGCTCAAGTTTCTTTTCGAAACCTTTTGTTACGCCTTCAACCATGTTGTTGATGACGCTGCGAGTTGTTCCGTGAAGGGCACGGTGCTCTTTATGATCAGAAGGACGTTTTACAACGATGTTGTTATCTTCTTGTTCTACAACCATATCCGCATGAAGTGTGCGTGTTAGTTCACCTTTAGGTCCTTTGACCGTAATAGTTGTACCGTCTTGCTTCACTTCAACGCCGGATGGAATCTCAACAGGTTTTAAACCGATTCGAGACATGCCTTACACCTCCATTCTTCCGTTCGATATTACCAAATATAAGCGAGAACTTCGCCGCCGACTTGCTGCTGACGAGCTTCTTTGTCTGTGATGATGCCAGTGGATGAAGAGATTACAGCGATACCGAGTCCGCCGAGAACCTTTGGTACTTCATCAGCTTTTGCATATACACGCAGGCCTGGTTTACTGATTTTCTTAAGTCCGGTAATAACGCGCTCGTTATTAACACCGTACTTAAGGAAAATACGAAGGATGCCTTGCTTGTTATCCTCAATAAATTCGTAGTCACGGATAAAGCCTTCACGCTTCAGGATGTCCGCAACTTCTTTTTTGATCTTTGAACCTGGAAGCTCCAGGCTTGTATGACGTACAGTATTCGCATTACGAATACGAGTTAGCATATCTGCGATAGGATCAGTCATGACCATCGTATTTACCTCCTTCCTTTAAACGGAATTACCAGCTTGCTTTTTTAACGCCCGGAATTTGACCTTTGTGCGCGAGATCACGGAAACAGATACGGCACAATTTGAACTTACGGAGAACACTGTGTGGACGTCCGCAACGCTCGCAACGAGTATATTCTTGCACGTTAAACTTTTTAGCTTTTTTCGCTTTAGCGATCATTGATTTCTTTGCCAAGGTTCAAACCTCCTTTTCGGCGAGATCTTATTTTTGAAACGGCATACCCATTTCAGTGAGCAGTTGACGAGCTTCTTCGTCTGTTTCGGCAGTAGTAACAATAACGATGTCCATTCCGCGGACTTTATCAACTTTGTCATACTCGATTTCAGGGAAGATCAGCTGCTCTTTTACACCAAGTGTGTAGTTACCTCGACCGTCAAAGGCTTTCTTCGAGATACCGCGGAAGTCACGTACACGCGGCAGAGATACAGCGATTAGCTTATCAAGGAAATCATACATGCGCTGTCCGCGAAGGGTAACTTTCGCACCGATCGGCATACCTTCACGCAGTTTGAATCCCGCGATAGACTTTTTCGCTTTCGTGATAACAGGCTTCTGACCGGATAGCTCAGTCAGTTCCTCTACAGCTTTATCAAGCACTTTAGAGTTCTGAACTGCGTCACCAATACCCATGTTGATCACGATTTTATCGATTTTTGGAACTGCCATTACGGAAGAGTAATTGAATTTCTCAGTTAGAGATGGAACAATCTCCTGTTTGTATCTTTCTTTCAAACGACTCATTGTGGTGAACCTCCTTTCGACCTAAAACTGCTTACTTATCTAGAACTTCGCCGGATTTTTTCGCGACGCGTACTTTTTTATTCTTCTCAACTTTATATCCAACGCGTGTCGGCTCACCTGTTTTCGGGTCGACCGGCATTACGTTGGATGCGTGAATAGCCGCTTCCTGGTTAAGGATTCCGCCTTGCGGGTTTGCTTGAGATGGTTTCGCATGTTTTTTCACCATGTTAACCCCTTCTACAAGCACGCGGTTGTTGCTCGGGTAAGCTTCAAGGACTTTTCCTTCCTTGCCTTTATCCTTACCAGAGATCACTTTCACGCTATCTCCTTTTTTCACATGCATTTTCCCTAGAGACATGAGGGCACCTCCTTAACAGACAATTTCCGTCCATTTATCAATTAAAGTACTTCAGGAGCCAAGGAAACGATCTTCATGAACTGGTTTTCACGAAGTTCACGGGCAACTGGTCCGAAGATACGAGTTCCACGTGGGCTCTTGTCGTCACGTACGATTACAGCTGCGTTCTCATCGAACTTGATGTATGAACCGTCAGGACGGCGGGCACCGCTCTTAGAACGCACGATTACCGCTCTTACAACTTCACCCTTCTTGACAACGCCACCGGGTGTTGCTTGTTTTACCGAACAGACGATAACGTCTCCGATGTTAGCCACTTTACGTCCGGAACCACCTAGTACTTTAATACACTGTACTTCACGGGCACCTGAGTTATCAGCTACTTTTAAACGACTTTCTTGTTGGATCATGGATCAATTTACCTCCCTTCAGGTAAGCAAACGTCAGCTTCTATTAGATAATGACTGCTTCTTCAACAACCTCTACAAGACGGAATCTCTTGTCTTTTGAAAGTGGACGTGTTTCCATAACGCGGACAACGTCGTTTAGTTTTGCAGTGTTGTTTTCGTCATGTGCTTTTAACTTTTTGGAGTATTTAACGCGTTTGCCGTATAGCGGATGCATCTTGTAAGTTTCAACCACTACCGTGATCGTTTTGTCCATTTTGTCAGAAACAACACGACCCGTGTAGCTCTTGCGGTTATTACGCTCTGCCACAGTGCAAACCTCCTCTCAGTATTATTCGTTCGTTATTTTGAGTTCGCGTTCGCGCAAAACTGTTTTTGCACGTGCGATTGCTTTTCTAACTTCACGGATGCGGGCTGGATTGTCTAATTGTCCAGTCGCAAGCTGAAAGCGAAGGTTAAAAAGCTCTTCTTTTAGAGTCTTGGACTCCTGTTCGATTTCACTAGTGGTTTTTGTGCGGAAATCATTAGCTTTCATTTGCGTCACCACCCACTTCGTCGCGTTTTACAAACTTCGTTTTGATCGGAAGTTTATGAGAAGCCAGTCGAAGTGCTTCGCGCGCTACTTCTTCTGATACCCCTGCAATTTCAAACATGATTTTCCCTGGTTTTACTACTGCTACCCAGCCTTCAGGAGCACCTTTACCGGAACCCATCCGTACCTCAAGTGGTTTTGCAGTATATGGCTTATCCGGGAAAATTTTAATCCACACTTTACCTCCACGTTTCATGTAACGTGTCATAGCAATACGGGCAGCTTCGATTTGTCTGTTTGTAATCCAGGACGCTTCGATTGCCTGCAGGCCGTATTCGCCGAAAGATACCTCGGCACCGCCTTTCGCACGACCGCGCATCTTACCGCGGTGTTCACGACGGAATTTAACTCGTTTAGGCATTAGCATGATTATTTTCCTCCTTCCTCTTGTTTCGTTCCTTTCGTTGGAAGGACTTCACCACGATAGATCCAGATCTTCACACCCAATTTACCGTAGGTAGTATCTGCTTCAGCAGTACCGTAGTCGATGTCCGCACGAAGAGTGTGTAGTGGTACAGTGCCTTCGCTGTATGATTCAGAACGGGCAATATCTGCTCCTCCGAGGCGACCTGAAACCTGGGTACGAATACCTTGGGCGCCGGCACGCATTGTGCGCTGCATCGCCTGTTTCATGGCACGACGGAAAGAGATGCGGTTTTCAAGCTGACGTGCGATATTTTCCGCAACAAGCTTTGCATCCTTGTCAGGAGACTTCACTTCATTGATGTTAATGTGTACACGCTTGCCAGTCAGTTGGTTAAGTGCTTTACGAAGTGCTTCAACTTCGGATCCGCCTTTACCGATAACCATACCTGGCTTCGCAGTGTAGATCGTTACGTTCACGCGGTTAGCGGCACGTTCGATTTCAATTGTGGATACGGAAGCGTCTTTAAGACGGTTTTCCAGGTACTCACGAATTTTAATGTCTTCGTGAAGTAGATCAGAATAGTCTTTATCTGCATACCACTTGGACTCCCAGTCGCGAATAACACCGACGCGAAGTCCTTTCGGATTTACTTTTTGACCCACACTTATCCCTCCTTGTTTTCTTTTTCTGTCAGTACTACTGTAATGTGGCTCGTACGTTTGTTGATTCTGCTGGCTCGACCCATCGCACGTGGACGGAATCTTTTCAGCGTTACTCCTTCATCAACAAATACTTGGCTTACAACCAGGTTATCTGGTTCCATTTCGTAGTTGTGCTCAGCGTTAGCGATTGCCGAGTTAACAAGTTTCTCAACGACCGGAGAAGCTGTTTTCGGTGTATGACGCAAGATAGAGATGGCTTCTCCAACTTTCTTGCCACGAATCAAATCAACCACTAAACGCACCTTGCGAGGAGCAATACGCACTTGTTTCGCTACTGCTTTTGCTTCCATGGAAAGTACCTCCCCTCTTTATTAGCGTTTCGTTTTTCTGTCGTCAGAAGCGTGGCCTTTGTAAGTCCGTGTAGGAGCGAACTCGCCAAGCTTGTGTCCAACCATATCTTCTGATACGTAAACCGGTACGTGTTTGCGGCCATCATAAACCGCGATCGTGTGACCGATGAACTGTGGGAAAATTGTAGAACGGCGAGACCAAGTTTTGATCACTTTTTTGTCATCATTTTCGTTCTGCGCTTCTACTTTGCTCATTAGATGTTCATCGACGAAAGGTCCTTTTTTTAAGCTGCGACCCATGAGTGTACCTCCCTTCGTGACTGCCCTACGGTTCTTTGCCAGAACCGTAGTACAATCCCGTTATTTTTTACGACGTCGTACAATGTACTTGTCAGTGTCTTTGTTCTTCTTACGCGTCTTGTAACCAAGGGTTGGTTTGCCCCAAGGAGACATTGGTGATTTACGGCCGATTGGAGCGCGTCCTTCACCACCACCGTGCGGGTGATCGTTCGGGTTCATTACGGAACCACGTACAGTTGGACGCTTACCGAGCCAGCGGTTACGTCCGGCTTTACCAATGTTTACAAGCTCGTGCTCAACGTTACCAACCTGACCGATTGTTGCGCGGCAGGTAGCAAGAATCATACGAGTTTCACCGGAACGAAGACGTACAAGAACGTACTGGCCTTCTTTACCGAGAAGCTGTGCTTCTGCACCAGCTGAACGGACAAGCTGCCCGCCTTTTCCTGGCTTAAGCTCGATGTTGTGGATGATTGTACCCACTGGGATGTCTTTCAGCTGAAGAGCGTTACCTGGTTTGATGTCGGCATCTTTACCTGAAACGATCTCCGTTCCAACCTGTAGACCTTTAGTAGCGAGGATGTAACGCTTTTCCCCATCAGCATAGTTGATTAGCGCGATGTTCGCAGAACGGTTTGGATCGTATTCGATCGTAGCAACGCGGCCTGGAATTCCATCTTTGTCACGCTTAAAGTCAATAATTCTGTATTGGCGCTTGTGTCCGCCGCCCTGGTGACGTACAGAGATGCGTCCCTGGTTGTTACGTCCAGCGCGCTGCTTGCGCGGAGCCAGTAGTGATTTTTCGGGCTTGTCAGTCGTGATTTCCTGGAAATCAAGGCCTGTCATGCCGCGGCGACCGTTAGTAATCGGTTTATACTTTTTGATAGCCATCAGATTTTCCCTCCTTCACTTAAAACTTCTTAAACACCTTCAAAGAAGTCTAGTTCTTTGCTGTCCGGTGTCAATTGAACAATGGCTTTTTTGCGGTTGCTTTTATAGCCTGTATAACGTCCGAAACGACGGAACTTACCTTTGTAATTCATCGTGTTAACCTTATCAACCTGTACACCGAAAATTTCTTCGACTGCACTTTTGATCTGGTTTTTGTTGGCGCGAGTGTCCACTTCAAACGTGTACTTTTTCTCTGCCATAAGGTCAGTAGACCGCTCGGTGATTACGGGGCGCTTAATAATATCACGTGCGTTTGCCATTATGCAAGCACCTCCTCTACCTTTTTAACAGCGTCTTGCGTAATTACGAGGTTGTCGTAATTCAGTACGTCCAAAACATTAAGTCCTTCAGCAGTAATCGTTTTTACTTCTGGAAGGTTGTTTGTGGAAAGAGCAACTGCATCGTCATGACCGGCAGTTACAACGAGTGTTTTCGCACCTGCTGTAAGGCCGTTGAGTACAGCTTTCATCTCTTTTGTTTTTGGTGCATCAAGGCTCAGTCCTTCGAGTACGCGGATTTCTTCTGCCGCTACTTTAGAGGAAAGAGCTGATTTGATCGCCAGACGTCTTACTTTCTTAGGAAGTTTGTAAGCGTAGCTGCGCGGCGTCGGGCCGAATGCAACTCCACCGCCTACCCAGATCGGGGAACGGATTGTACCGTGACGGGCACGGCCGGTTCCTTTCTGTCTCCATGGCTTCTTGCCACCACCGCGAACATCTGAACGTCCTTTTACTGCGTGAGTACCTTGACGTTGAGACGCTTGCTGCATAAGAACTGCGTCATGAAGTACACTTTTGTTCGGTTCGATGCCGAACACTGATTCTGCAAGTTCGATATCGCCGACTTGTGAACCAGACTGGTTAAATAGAGCAACTTTAGGCATCAGGGCTCCTCCTTTCTCAATCGTTCTTCTTATTTAGCTTTTACAGCAGATTCTACTGTAACGTAGCTTTTCTTAGCGCCCGGTACATTTCCTTTTACCAAGAGCAAGTTGCGTTCTGTATCTACACGGACAACTTCAAGGTTTTGAACTGTTTTCGTTTCGCCACCCATTTGTCCTGGCAGGTTTTTACCTTTGAGAACGTGGTTCGGGTCAACAGGTCCCATTGAACCTGGACGACGATGATAACGGGAACCGTGGGACATAGGTCCGCGGGATTGATTGTGACGCTTGATCGAACCCTGGAAACCTTTACCCTTTGATGTTCCTGTTACATCAACAACGTCTCCTGCTGCAAATGTATCTACTTTGACTTCCTGACCAACTTCGTAATCCGCTCCTGCAACGTCACGGATTTCCTTAACGTAGCGCTTAGGGGCAGTGTCAGCTTTTGCAGCGTGTCCTTTTTCTGGCTTGTTGGCGCGGTGTTCTTTCTTGTCGCCGAATCCAAGCTGGATCGCTTCGTAACCATCAGCCTCAGCAGTCTTCTTCTGAAGAACAACGTTTGGCTCAGCTTCGATTACAGTTACCGGAATGACCTCGCCGTTATCAGCGAACACTTGCGTCATACCTAGTTTTTTACCTAAGATTCCTTTGGTCATGAGTCACACCTCCTGTTTTCTATCAATCATTTATAGTTTAATTTCAATGTCAACGCCGGACGGCAGGTCCAAACGCATGAGAGCATCGACAGTTTGTGGAGTTGGCTCCAGGATGTCGATCAGACGCTTGTGCGTGCGCATCTCGAACTGTTCACGTGAGTCTTTATACTTGTGTACCGCACGAAGAACCGTGTATACAGACTTTTCAGTAGGGAGCGGGATTGGACCTGCTACACCTGCACCTGAACGTTTGGCTGTTTCTACGATCTTCACAGCTGACTGATCTAGAGTACGGTGATCATAAGCTTTAAGACGGATGCGAATCTTTTGTTTTGCCATTTTGTTACCTCCTTTTTCGCCCATTTTTGGAAATAGACTTGCTCCGCGGAAATTTAACCTGACCTCCCTCCCATGGCAAAGGGTCCGGGTGTGTCAGCAACCTTCCACATCAACGCCTGTCATGTGACCAACATTATACATTATACATGAATGAATGTTGGTTAGCAAGTGGATTTCATAAATTGAATACGCAATCACACTTTTTCTATTATAAAGATTGTCGCCGGTTATATCAAGGGGTAAGCCGGGTTTTATGCTGTGTTCCAATAATTTCTTAGGAGAATTTCCTCGCCTGTGGGAATGAACCACGTTATATATAGAAGAAAGTCGGTTTTTAGACAAGAGAGTACAGGCATTTCAAAGAGCTTGAGCCCCTGGATAGCGGTTAACATAAATTGACCTGACCGATCTAGGGATATCGGCCTTATCATTTGAGATATCAACCTTATCGGACAGTATAGCGACGATGCGACACCAACCGGCACGAATAGCAAAGCCGCCTCACCACTGTCTACTTGCGGACCAAAAGAAAAGCCCCGGAAATCCTGAAAACAGGATCCCGGGGCTTTGTCATTTATTCATCCGCAGCTGTTATTACTCTTGGATCTCAGCCACAACGCCGGCGCCTACTGTACGGCCACCTTCACGGATAGAGAATTTAGTTCCTTCTTCGATCGCGATTGGCGCGATAAGCTCTACTACCATTTCGATGTTGTCACCAGGCATAACCATTTCTACGCCTTCTGGAAGGTGGATAACACCAGTTACGTCAGTTGTACGGAAGTAGAACTGAGGACGGTAGTTAGAGAAGAATGGAGTGTGACGTCCACCCTCTTCTTTTGAAAGAACGTAAACTTCGGATTTGAACTTCGTGTGTGGAGTGATTGTTCCTGGCTTAGCAAGAACCTGTCCACGAGTGATGTCGTCACGGGATACACCGCGAAGAAGGGCACCAATGTTGTCGCCAGCTTCAGCATAGTCAAGAAGCTTACGGAACATTTCTACTCCAGTTACAGTAGTCTTCTTAGACTGCTCTTCGATACCGATGATTTCGATTTCATCACCTACGTTAAGCTGTCCACGCTCAACACGGCCAGTTGCAACAGTACCACGGCCAGTGATTGAGAATACGTCCTCAACAGGCATCATGAATGGCTTGTCTTTGTCACGCTCTGGAGTTGGAATGTAGTCGTCCACCTGCTGCATAAGCTCAAGGATCGCGTTCTCGTGGTCCTCGTCACCTTCAAGTGCTTTAAGAGCAGAACCTTTTACTACTGGAATGTCGTCGCCAGGGAAGTCGTACTCGGAAAGAAGGTCACGAACTTCCATTTCAACTAGCTCAAGCAGCTCTTCGTCGTCAACCTGGTCAGTTTTGTTAAGGAAAACTACGATTGAAGGTACCCCTACCTGACGGGAAAGAAGAATGTGCTCACGAGTCTGTGGCATTGGGCCGTCAGCAGCGGATACTACAAGAATAGCTCCGTCCATCTGAGCAGCACCAGTGATCATGTTCTTAACGTAGTCAGCGTGTCCTGGGCAGTCTACGTGTGCATAGTGACGCGCGTCAGTTTCGTACTCAACGTGTGCAGTGGAGATTGTGATTCCACGCTCGCGCTCTTCTGGCGCTCCGTCGATTTGGTCATAAGCCATCGCGGTACCTTTACCGGATTTCTTATGAAGTACGTAAGTGATTGCAGCAGTCAACGTTGTTTTACCGTGGTCAACGTGTCCGATTGTACCAATATTGGCATGCGTTTTGGAACGATCAAATTTTTCTTTAGCCATGATCGAATTCCTCCTTGGTTTCTTATTAGTTTTATTTGGGAGAGTGATGAAAGGCTTGTACCCTTCACCGCTCTAAGCTTACAACATGTTTAGCTTACAACAAAATCAGCCTTGAAACAATATCCGATTATTTACCGGACTGTTTTTTAATGATCTCTTCAGAAATGCTCTTCGGAACCTCTTCATAGTGGTCGAAGTGCATTGTGTACTGACCGCGGCCCTGCGTGTTTGAACGCAGTGATGTTGCATATCCGAACATTTCGGAAAGAGGCACCATCGCCTTAACGGTCTGCGCGTTTCCGCGTGCTTCCATACCTTCAACACGTCCACGACGGGAAGTGATGTCACCCATGATGTCGCCCATGTATTCTTCCGGAATAACAACTTCAACTTTCATTACCGGTTCAAGAATAGCAGGGTTACATTTTTTCGCCGCTTCTTTAACAGCAAGTGAAGCAGCTACTTTAAATGCCATCTCGTTGGAGTCTACATCGTGGTAGGATCCGTCAACAAGGCTGGCCTTTACGTCGATAACTTCGTAACCGGCAAGCATACCGTTTTTGAGGGACTGTTCAAGACCCTGTCCAACAGATGGGATGTATTCACGCGGAACAACACCGCCGACGATTTTATCAACGAATTCAAATCCTGCACCCTCTTCGTTAGGTTCGAACTCAACCCAGACGTGACCGAACTGACCGCGTCCACCGGACTGACGTACGAACTTACCTTCAACCTTCGCCGCCTGGCGAATTGTTTCACGGTAGGATACCTGAGGTGCACCAACATTCGCTTCCACTTTGAATTCACGCTTCATACGGTCAACGATGATATCAAGGTGAAGCTCACCCATACCAGCGATGATCGTCTGTCCTGTTTCATCATCAGTGTGTGTGCGGAATGTCGGATCCTCTTCTGCAAGCTTCGCAAGAGCAATACCCATCTTATCCTGGTCTGCTTTCGACTTCGGCTCTACTGAAAGGGAAATTACCGGCTCAGGGAATTCCATTGATTCAAGGATTACAAGGTTCTTCTCATCACAGAGAGTGTCCCCTGTAGACGTGTTTTTCAGACCAACACCGGCAGCGATGTCCCCCGCATAGCAGGTAGGAATCTCTTCACGGTGGTTAGCGTGCATCTGAAGAATCCGTCCCATACGCTCACGCTTGTCTTTTGTAGAGTTCTTAACGTAAGAACCTGCATCGACAGTACCGGAGTACACGCGGAAGAACGTAAGTTTACCAACGAAAGGATCTGTCATAACCTTGAATGCAAGTGCAGAGAATGGTTCCTCGTCACTTGGCTTACGAAGAACTTCTTCTTCGCTTTCAGGAAGCAGACCAGTCATTGGAGGTACATCCAATGGAGATGGAAGGTAGTCGATTACCGCGTCAAGCATAAGCTGAACACCTTTGTTTTTAAAGGCAGATCCGCAGATAACCGGATAGAACTCAACGTCACATGTACCTTTACGGATGGCCGCTTTGATTTCTGCTGTCGTCAGTTCTTCACCTTCGAGGTACTTCATCATTAGGTCCTCATCAAGTTCTGAAACTGCTTCCACCAGCTTATCACGGTACTCGTTCGCCTGTTCCTTATACTCATCCGGAATTTCACGAGCTTCTGTACGTGAACCCAGATCATCTAAGTAGTAGTAGGCTTGCATTTCAACAAGGTCGATGATACCTTCGAAGTCATCTTCTGCACCAATTGGCAGCTGGATCGCTTGTGCGTTCGCACCGAGACGATCGTGCATTGTGCCTAGGGAGTAGATGAAGTCGGCTCCGATCTTGTCCATTTTGTTGACGAAAACAACACGTGGTACGCCGTATGTTGTAGCCTGGCGCCATACAGTTTCTGTCTGCGGTTCTACACCGGATTGTGCGTCAAGTACTGCTACCGCACCGTCAAGTACACGCAAAGAACGCTCTACCTCTACAGTAAAGTCTACGTGTCCAGGAGTATCGATGATGTTTACACGGTGTTCTTTCCAAGCGGCTGTTGTCGCAGCAGAGGTAATCGTGATTCCACGTTCCTGCTCCTGGTCCATCCAGTCCATTTGAGAAGCACCCTCGTGCGTTTCACCGATTTTGTGAATACGCCCGGTATAGAAAAGAACACGTTCAGTTGTTGTCGTTTTACCGGCATCGATGTGAGCCATGATCCCGATATTACGTGTTTTTTCCAAGGAGAATTCTCTTCCCATGGTCAATTTCTCCTTCCTCAATGAAAATGTTGGTTTGCGTCAGTACGGGGTTGCCCGAAACTGCCGTATTACTGTATAGGCAGGAGGCAGTTCTGCAGGCCTATCAGGCTCGTTAAAGAGCAGACAGCCTGCATGAAGAACCTCTTCCTTTTACCAGCGGTAGTGAGCGAATGCTTTGTTCGCTTCTGCCATACGGTGAGTATCTTCGCGCTTCTTAACTGCGGCTCCCGTATTGTTTGCTGCGTCCATGATTTCGTTAGCAAGACGCTCTTCCATAGATTTTTCTCCACGAAGGCGTGCATAGCTTACGAGCCAGCGAAGGCCTAGTGTCGTACGACGCTCAGGCTTAACTTCGATTGGCACCTGGTAGTTTGCACCACCAACACGGCGAGCTTTAACTTCAAGTACTGGCATGATGTTCTTGATGGCTTGTTCGAAAACTTCCTGAGGATCATTGCCGGTACGTTCCTTAACAAGTTCGAAAGCGTTGTAAAGTGTTGTCTGTGCTTTCCCCTTCTTCCCGTCGATCATCATACGGTTGATCAGACGTGTAACAAGCTTGGACTTGTAAAGCGGATCTGGTAGTACGTCTCTCTTTGGTACTGGTCCTTTACGAGGCATGTGGTCCCCTCCTTCCTCATGTTAGATCTTTCTGCTTTCTATCGTTTCGTCCATTATTTCTTAGGACGCTTAGTTCCGTATTTGGAACGGCCCTGAGCACGGTTTTCAACTCCTGCGGTGTCAAGCGCACCACGTACGATGTGGTAACGAACACCCGGAAGGTCTTTTACCCGTCCACCACGGATGAGTACAACACTGTGTTCCTGAAGGTTGTGCCCGATTCCAGGGATGTAAGCTGTTACTTCAATCTGGTTCGTCAGACGCACACGCGCATATTTACGAAGGGCCGAGTTCGGCTTCTTCGGTGTCATTGTACCAACACGGGTACATACGCCACGCTTATGCGGTGAGCTCAAGTCCGTCTGAACTTTTTTGAAGCTGTTGTATCCTTTATTTAGAGCTGGTGAGTCGGACTTTTTTGTTTTAGATACGCGGCCATTGCGTACTAACTGGTTAATTGTAGGCATGGTTTTCCTCCTTTCATATCAACGAAGTTTAAGTCCACTGGTCCAGGTGGTTCACAAAAGTGCAAAAGTAAAGTTTTTGCCTGGTGAGGGCTGCCCCTCAAGCAAAAACCCTTTTACTTTTTTATTGCCACGATCGCTGCTGATACGTCGATGCCGCAAGCTTTTCCAAGCTTTTTCATCGAATCGACGGTCTGTACAGGAATTCCCTGGTTTTCAGCTTCCGCCAAAACTCGGGAAAGAACACTGTGATCAGCATCGTCTGCAATGATCAATTCTTTAACCTGTTGTTCTTCCAGTGCTTTTAAAGTCTGCTTGGTGCCCACTATTCTTTCATTGGCCTGCACTACTTTTTCATAAGACATTTGTTATCCTCCAAAGCATCAGGTATTAGGCGCACCCCTATATAGTACCACCGGGGAAAAATGGTGTCAACAACCGTTTCGAAATAATTTCTTCCGGTTCCTGACAATTAAAAGACAGGTGAAGAGGAGGCAGGATGGCCTCCGCTTCTTCCTTGTCTGTTATTCCTGGACCGCAGCTTCCTCGATCGCAGGTGTTTCGGCCTGCTGTTCCTCATCCACAGCTACATTTATGCGGCGATAACGCTGCATTCCTGTACCGGCTGGAACAAGCTTACCGATAATAACGTTTTCTTTGAGTCCAACGAGCTCATCGCGCTTCCCTTTGATTGCCGCATCGGTCAGGACACGTGTCGTCTCCTGGAAGGATGCTGCAGACAGGAACGAATCCGTCTCGAGGGAGGCTTTCGTAATCCCGAGGAGTACAGGCTTACCGGTTGACGGTGTGCCTCCACGGAGAAGAACGTCTTTGTTCGCTTCGTTAAACTGATGAATTTCAACAAGGGATCCCGGAAGAACTTCCGTATCTCCTGCATCAAGCACCCTGATTTTACGAAGCATCTGGCGTACCATGACCTCAACGTGCTTATCGCCGATTTCAACACCCTGCATACGGTATACTTTCTGTACTTCACGAAGGAGGTACTCCTGTACACCCTGCACGCCGGATACAGTCAGAAGTTCTTTCGGATCGATGGAACCTTCTGTCAGTTCCTCGCCCGGTTTCACTTCCGCCCCGATTTCCACTTTAAGTCTGGCACCATAAGGCGTTGTGTAGGAACGAGTTTCAATCTCGCCTTTAACCATAATTTCCTTCTTCTCGTTCACGTCCTTCACGTCGGTAACCGTACCTTCGATCTCGGAAATGACAGCCTGCCCTTTCGGGTTACGGGCTTCAAACAGCTCCTGGATACGTGGAAGACCCTGCGTGATATCGTCTCCGGCTACCCCGCCTGTGTGGAACGTACGCATCGTAAGCTGCGTACCTGGCTCACCGATGGACTGTGCGGCAATAATACCGACAGCTTCACCGACTTCAACCTCGGAACCTGTCGCCAGGTTGCGGCCGTAGCAGGATTTACATACGCCGTGTTTCGTATCACAGGTGAAGGCAGAACGGATCGTGATTTCATTCACGCCTGCATCTACAATCTCTTTAGCCTTATCTTCATCAAGAGTCTGGTTTTTCTCTGCGAGCACTTCGCCTGTCTCCGGGTGACGGACAGTCTGGAATGTTGCACGTCCCACAAGACGGTCGTAAAGAGGTTCGATCACTTCTGTACCTTCCATAATGGAAGCTACTTTCAGACCCCGGTCAGTGCCGCAGTCCTGCTCACGGACGATAACGTCCTGGGCAACGTCCACGAGACGGCGTGTAAGGTAACCTGAGTCGGCTGTCTTAAGAGCCGTATCGGCAAGACCTTTACGGGCACCGTGTGTGGAAATAAAGTACTCAAGTACCGTAAGTCCTTCACGGAAACTGGATTTGATCGGAAGTTCGATAATCCGTCCGGATGGGTTGGCCATGAGTCCGCGCATACCGGCCAGCTGGGTAAAGTTCGAGGCGTTACCCCGGGCACCGGAATCACTCATCATAAAGATCGGGTTCGTAGGATCAAGTGTGCCCATCAGCTTGCTCTGGATCACATCTTTAGCCGAACTCCAGATTTCAATTACTTTATCGTACCGTTCTTCTTCTGTAATCAGACCGCGGCGGTACTGCTTGAGTACTCGCTCAACCTTAAGCTCTGCTTCATCAAGGATTTTCTGTTTATCCTTCAGTACCACGATGTCGGATACACCGATGGTGATTCCGGCTTTCGTGGAGTAGTAGAATCCAAGATCCTTCATTTTATCAAGCATCACAGAGGTTTCGGATACTTTGAATTTCTTAAAGACTTCCGCAATGATGTCTCCAAGGAATCCTTTCTTAAACGGTTTGACAATCTCCCGGTCTTTGATCGTCTGTCTGAGATCTGTATCTGTCGGCACGATGTACTCCTCAGGAATTTCCACCTGAAGGTTCGATGCCGTAGGTTCGTTGATATACGGGAATTCCGGCGGCAGGATTTCGTTAAAGATAATCTTACCTACGGAAGTAAGCAGCATTTTGTCCTTCTGCTCTTCTTTGAACGGTTTGTTCGAAAGAGAGTTGACTGGTACTGCGATGCGCGTGTGCAGGTGAACATAGCCGTTCTGGTAGGCTGTAAGCACTTCGTCAGCCCCGTAATAGACATTCCCTTCACCAACAGCACCTTTACGCTCAAGCGTCAGATAGTAGTTACCAAGTACCATATCCTGAGATGGTGTAACAACCGGCTTACCGTCTTTCGGGTTCAGGATGTTCTGCGCAGCCAGCATGAGAAGACGGGATTCCGCCTGTGCTTCGGCTGACAGAGGTACGTGAACAGCCATCTGGTCACCGTCAAAGTCGGCATTGTAAGCCGTACATACGAGCGGGTGAAGTTTGATGGCCCGGCCTTCTACAAGAGTAGGCTCAAACGCCTGAATACCAAGACGGTGAAGTGTCGGTGCACGGTTAAGAAGAACCGGATGCTCACGGATCACTTCTTCAAGTACGTCCCACACTTCCGGCTGGACGCGCTCGACTTTACGCTTGGCGCTCTTGATGTTGTGTGCAAGACCTTTGCTTACAAGCTCCTTCATAACGAAAGGCTTGAAAAGCTCAAGTGCCATTTCCTTCGGCAGACCGCACTGGTACATCTTAAGGTGCGGACCTACTACGATTACGGAACGGCCGGAGTAGTCTACACGCTTACCGAGAAGGTTTTGACGGAAGCGTCCCTGCTTACCTTTAAGCATGTGGGAAAGAGACTTAAGCGGACGGTTACCAGGTCCGGTAACCGGACGGCCCCGACGCCCGTTGTCGATCAAAGCGTCAACCGCTTCCTGAAGCATACGTTTTTCGTTCTGAACGATGATGCTCGGAGCACCAAGGTCGAGAAGACGCTTCAGACGGTTGTTACGGTTAATTACCCGGCGGTAGAGGTCGTTCAGGTCAGACGTAGCAAAACGCCCGCCATCGAGCTGTACCATCGGACGAAGTTCAGGCGGAATAACAGGAAGGACATCGAGAATCATCCAGTCCGGGTTATTTCCTGAATGCCGGAAGGCTTCGAGTACTTCAAGACGCTTAATCGCACGTGTGCGGCGCTGACCCTGAGCTGTGAGAAGCTCTTCCTTGAGCATGTTTACTTCTTTATCAAGATCAATATCCTGAAGAAGTTTGCGAATAGCTTCGGCACCCATCTGTGCAGTAAAAGAACGGCCGTATTTTTCACGGTATGTGCGGTACTCACGCTCGGAAAGAAGCTGTTTAAGCTCAAGCGGTGTATCGCCCGTTTCTGTTACAACGTAGGATGCAAAGTAGATGACTTCTTCAAGGGAGCGGGGGGACATGTCGAGGACAAGTCCCATTCTGCTTGGAATCCCTTTGAAGTACCAGATGTGGGAGACAGGGGCAGCAAGTTCGATGTGCCCCATGCGCTCACGACGGACTTTGGCGCGGGTAACTTCCACGCCGCAGCGGTCACAGACAACACCCTTATAGCGGACGCGTTTGTATTTACCGCAGTGGCATTCCCAGTCTTTCGTCGGACCGAAAATACGTTCACAGAACAGACCGTCTTTCTCAGGCTTGAGTGTTCTGTAGTTGATTGTTTCAGGCTTTTTCACTTCGCCTCTTGACCAGGACCGGATTTTGTCCGGCGATGCCAGGCCAATCTTCATATATTCAAAGTTATTTACATCTATCAAGGGGCCATCCTCCCTTTCGACTTTCAGAATCTGCCATTAACCGTTTGATTCACTGGACTCAAGGTTCAGGTTCAGCTTGTCGTTGTTCTGATCTTCTTCGTCGTCAAGCTCCAGCATTTCAATTTCCTCTTCATTGCTGGAAAGCATCTTCACGTCCATACCGAGACTCTGAAGCTCTTTAATTAATACCTTAAAGGACTCAGGAACCCCCGGTTCCGGTACGTTTTCGCCTTTGACGATCGCTTCGTACGTTTTCACCCGTCCGACAACGTCATCGGATTTCACAGTGAGAATTTCCTGCAGTGTATAGGCAGCACCGTATGCTTCCAGTGCCCATACTTCCATCTCTCCGAAACGCTGGCCGCCGAACTGGGCTTTACCGCCGAGCGGCTGCTGTGTAACGAGAGAGTAAGGTCCCGTAGAACGGGCATGCAGTTTATCGTCAACCATGTGAGCCAGTTTGATCATATACATCACGCCGACAGAGACACGGTTATCAAATGGTTCACCGGTTCTGCCATCATAAAGAACGGTCTTTGCATCTTCGGACATGCCGGCTTCAGAAATTGTACCCCAGACATCTTCCTCACGGGCACCGTCAAATACCGGTGACGCTACGTGAATACCGAGGTTTCTGGCTGCCATTCCAAGATGCATCTCAAGTACCTGACCGATGTTCATACGTGAAGGTACCCCGAGAGGGTTAAGCATGATATCGATGGGTGTGCCGTCCGGCATGTAAGGCATATCTTCTTCAGGAAGGATCCGGGAGATAACACCTTTGTTACCGTGACGCCCGGCCATTTTGTCCCCTTCGTTAATCTTCCGCTTCTGTACGATGTAGACACGCACAAGCTGGTTCACACCAGGAGGAAGCTCATCGCCGTCTTCGCGGTTGAAGATTTTCACATCCAGAACGATTCCTTCTCCGCCATGCGGGGCACGGAGGGAGGTATCGCGCACTTCACGCGCTTTTTCACCAAAGATGGCATGGAGAAGACGTTCTTCAGCTGTCAGTTCCGTTACACCTTTAGGGGTAACTTTACCAACGAGAATGTCGCCGTCTTTTACTTCAGCACCGACACGGATAATCCCCCGGTCGTCAAGGTTGCGAAGAGCATCCTCGCCGACGTTTGGAATGTCGCGTGTAATTTCTTCCGGTCCAAGCTTCGTATCACGGGCTTCAGACTCGTACTCTTCAATGTGAATGGACGTATAGACATCGTCTTTT
Organism: Alteribacter lacisalsi; assembly: GCF_003226345.1. GTDB lineage: Bacteria > Bacillota > Bacilli > Bacillales > Salisediminibacteriaceae > Alteribacter > Alteribacter lacisalsi. Next base: position 207,668 of record NZ_PDOF01000004.1, read on the forward strand.
ACAAGACGTTCACTTAAGATAATCGCATCCTCGTAGTTGTAGCCGTCCCATGTCATAAACCCGACAAGAACGTTACGTCCGAGGGCCATTTCACCAAGCTCCATGGAAGGACCGTCAGCAAGGATTTCCCCTTTTGTGACGATGTTGCCTTCTTCAACGATCGGGCGCTGGTTGTAGCAGGTACCCTGGTTGGAACGAATGAACTTCTGAAGGTTGTAGCGAATCGCATCCCCTTCGATTTCTTTTCCGTCCACTTCCTCGATCCGGCGCACCTGAATATAGTTTCCGGAAACACGCTCAACGCGGCCTTTTGATTTTGAAATCACGGCAGCTCCGGAGTCTTTAGCAGACACATACTCCATGCCTGTACCCACAATAGGGGATTCAGGGTTCATCAGAGGTACGGCCTGACGCTGCATGTTTGCACCCATCAGGGCACGGTTGGAGTCATCATTTTCAAGGAACGGAATACACGCTGTCGCAGCAGATACAACCTGCTTAGGCGATACGTCCATGTAGTCGACACGGTCTTTAGGCACAATGATGTTATCTCCGCGGAAACGGCAGATTACGTTATCGTCTATAAAGGAACCGTCATCGTTAAGCTTTGCGTTTGCCTGGGCAACAACGTAGTTATCCTCTTCATCCGCTGTCAGGTAGTCGATCTGTGCGGATACTGCACCTCTTTCATGGTCAACCTTACGGTAAGGTGCTTCCATGAATCCGAACTCGTTTACTTTCGCATAGCTGGAAAGGGAGTTAATTAGACCGATGTTCGGTCCCTCCGGCGTCTCGATCGGACACATACGGCCATAGTGGGAGTAGTGTACGTCACGGACTTCAAATCCGGCACGCTCACGGGTAAGACCACCCGGTCCGAGTGCGGAAAGACGACGCTTGTGCGTAAGCTCGGCAAGCGGGTTCGTCTGATCCATAAACTGTGACAGCTGGGAGCTTCCGAAGAACTCTTTGATCGACGCGATGACCGGACGGATATTGATCAGTGCCTGAGGCGTAATCATATTCGCATCCTGAATGGACATACGTTCGCGGACCACTCGCTCCATACGGGAAAGACCGATACGGAACTGGTTCTGCAGAAGCTCGCCTACTGAACGAAGACGACGGTTACCAAGATGGTCAATATCGTCTGTGTTTCCTACACCGTGCAGCAGGTTGAAGAAGTAGTTAATGGAAGAAATAATATCTGCCGGTGTAATGTTTTTCACACTGCGATCCACAACACCATTGCTGATCACGCGGATCGGCTGGGCATCTTCCTTGCCGTTCTGCGGATAAATAAGAACAGACTGAAGTTCCACCTCTTCTTCATCGACTACGCCGCCGTTAAGCGTGTAGTGATGGAAACCGACGTTGTTTTCGAGGTAGGGAATCAGACGGTCAAGAAGACGGCGGTCAATAACGGCCCCTTCTTCAGCAAGAACTTCACCTGTGTCAGGATCCACCAGTGTTTCTGCGAGACGCTGGTTGAACAGACGGTCTTTAATATGAAGTTTCTTGTTCATTTTATAGCGGCCAACGTTTGCAAGGTCATAACGCTTCGGATCAAAGAAGCGTGACTCAAGAAGACTCTTGGCGTTTTCTACGGTTGGCGGCTCTCCAGGACGAAGACGCTCGTAAATTTCAAGCAGCGCTTTTTCAGAGCTGTCTGTATTGTCTTTATCTAGCGAGTTACGAAGGTACTCATCTTCTCCGAGAAGGTCAATGATCTCTTGATCAGTTCCAAACCCGAGAGCACGGAGCAATACCGTAACCGGGATCTTTCGTGTACGGTCGATACGCACATAAACAACATCTTTCGCATCTGTTTCCAGCTCCAGCCAAGCACCGCGGTTTGGAATCACGGTTGCGCCGAAGCCCTTCTTCCCGTTTTTGTCGATTTTGTCATTGAAATACACACTTGGAGAACGTACAAGCTGAGAAACAATGACACGCTCTGCACCGTTAATGACAAATGTCCCTGTTTCGGTCATCAATGGGAAATCTCCCATAAATACTTCCTGCTCTTTTACTTCTCCTGTCTCTTTGTTAATCAAGCGTACCTTGACGCGCAAAGGTGCAGAATAAGTGACATCTCTCTCTTTCGAATCTTCTACTGAATACTTCGGTTCTCCGAGACTGTAATCAATAAACTCGAGAACGAGATTTCCGGTAAAATCTTCAATTGGAGAAATGTCCTGAAACATCTCACGGATACCCTCATCAAGAAACCATTGATAAGAAGCAGTTTGAATTTCAATCAAGTTAGGGAGTTCCAGCACTTCATTGATTCTCGCATAACTTCTTCTCTGGCGGTGACGTCCATACTGAACTTGTTGACCTGTCAACTGATTCACCCCTCAAAACTAACGTTATTATTAAGAAAAGCGCATGCGCCCTCTTTCAGGACCCCGGAACAGGCAGAACAGAATCTGCAAACCCCGATTTCCACAGACGCAGGAGCTGAACATAGACATGAAAATCGCATCTATGATCATGCAAAAGGACACGCAAAAAACCTGTCCTTAAGCAGGCATGGAATAGGTCAATCCTTCGGTGTATGTACACCTGCGCACTGTATATATTTCTAGGATAACCAAAAAAGGGTATTTTCAAAGCCTTTTACCGAAAAACATAAAAGACGTTACTAGTCTGTCCAAAATTACCCTTTTTATACACAGCACTTATATTTAAACGCATTGACCCTATTTTCATTTTCATACGCATTAAATAACATTAACACAAACAAAAATACGAGTCAAACCTTTTGTGCACGCAAAATAAAATATCCTTTTGCCTTCCGGACGGTCTCTACCTGCTCTTCACCGAACAATTCGGCGAGCTTTTTGACCGCGGAAGGCGCGCCTTGTTTTTTCTGTATGACAACCCAGAGGTCTCCTCCGGATTTCAAGTGAACATGCGCTTCATCAAACAGCTGATGAACGACCTGTTTACCGGCACGGATCGGCGGGTTTGTCAGAATTGCAGCGAACTCCTGCTCTTGGAGTTCAGAAAAAAGCGAACTCACAACTACCTTCGTATTACCGGCTGCCCCATTGCGTTCCGCATTCTTTTCGGCAAGGTCGACTGCCCGTTCATTAATGTCAGCCATTATAAAAGTGCGCTCTTTATATTCACAGGCAAGCGTGATCCCGATTGGTCCCCAGCCGCAGCCGATGTCAGCGATTTCCCCTTCGACCGCCGGGAGTTCGAATGTCTCAAGCAGCGTACGGGTTCCGAAATCAAGATCTCCTTTTGAAAACACTCCACGGTCCGAGAGGAAACGAAGCTTCTGTCCTCTTACTGTAACTTCCACTGTTTCCGGCCTGCTTTCCACATCCGGTTTTTCTGAATAATAATGTCCCATAGTTATCACCTCACAGTTAAGATCAGAATTGAGAATCTTCGCTTCGCATAGTCTTTTGACTGAAAAAAGCTTCGCTTCATGCCGTCCGTTCGCTTTCCGCGGCGATGCCGGCAAGCCTCCGCGGGCTTCGCCCTGCGGGGTCTCGCCTGGCTTCCATTGCCGCAGGAGTCTCACTGCCGGCATGAAGCTCCGCATGTAACCATAGGCCCATTTCATTCACCTTAATTTTGTTTTCGGATAGATTGCTGTATTCACAAAGGTATTAATGAAGCGAAAGGCGGCGACTCCGGCGGGAAAAGCAAGAGCCGAAGACCCCGCAGGGCGCTTTTCCCGAGGAGGCTGAGGCCTTGCCCGCGGAAAGCGTCCGCCTGCAGCGAAATAAAACAGCAACCTTTTCCAAAGATAGCTTTTTTAATAAGCCACGTTAGAACGTAACATTGAGTTAATTTATGTGAACACGAGACACTCCTGCGGGAACAGCAAGAGCCGAAGAGCCCCGCAGGGTGCTCTTCCCGAGGAGGCTGAAGCGGTGCCCGCGGAAAGGGAGCGCAGTGAGCGGAAATCAGCTTCTGACTTTAACAACTATTTTTTGAAATGCTCGGCTTCAACATTTTACCGGGTAAAAAAGCCCGCTTTGGGGGTACCAAAGCGGGCTTTCTGCATTATAAGCAGAGATTACTTAACTTCTACTGATGCGCCAGCTTCTTCAAGCTTAGCTTTAATCTCTTCAGCGTCTTCTTTAGATACGCCTTCTTTAACCGGTGCAGGTGCGCCGTCTACAAGAGCTTTCGCATCTTTAAGACCAAGACCAGTGATTTCACGAACCACTTTGATTACGCCGATTTTTGAGCTTCCAGCAGACTCAAGGACTACGTCGAACTCAGTCTGCTCTTCAGCAGCATCTCCAGCGCCAGCGCCGGCAGCCGCTACAGGAGCTGCAGCTTCTACTCCGAATTCTTCCTCGATTGCTTTAACGAGGTCGTTAAGATCCAAAACGGACATTTCTTTAATCGCATCGATAATTTGCTCTTTAGTCATTTTGATGTTCCTCCTATTTATTGTATTACTTGTAATTTCAAGCGGTATGGCGTGTAAATGTTACGCGCCTTTTTCTTCTTTCTGCTCTGCAACAGCCTTTGTAACAAGGGCAAAGTTGCGGATTGGAGCCTGCATAACGCTGAGAAGCATTCCAAGCAGACCTTCGCGGGACGGCAGTTCTGCAATCGACTTGATTTCCTCAAGAGTTGCAACGCGGCCTTCAAGAACACCCGCTTTAATTTCAAGAGCGTCGTGATCCTTCGCGAATTTGTTAAGAATACGCGCTGGAGCAATAACATCGTTGTTGCAGAATGCGATCGCTGTTGGTCCTTTGAGCTGTTCATCAAGCTCTGTAAGACCAGTTTCCGCTGTGGCACGGCGCGTCATTGAATTTTTGTACACTTTGAAGTCTACGCCTTCTTCACGAAGCTGTTTACGAAGTTCAGTTACTTCTGCCACGTCAAGTCCGCGGTAATCAACTACGATTGTAGACTGGCTTTCTTTCAGTTTCGTTGCAATTTCGTCAACGACCTGTTTTTTCTGTTCAATCACTGAGCTCATCCTGTGCTGACACCTCCTGTAGAATCAAGGGTTCATACCTAACAGGGAGAAATAAAAGGCCCCCATATCTTTACAGACATGGAGGCACACGTATCGGTAGCCTGTGAATGCTTCACAGGAATAGGATCGGATTTCACCTCGGCAGGGTATTAAGCGGCAATGCGCTCCTGCTGTCTGCGGTATGATTTATTGATTTAAATTTAACCACTAAGGAACAGTATAGCTCCCTGAAAAAGGGAAGTCAACCGTTTATATGATTAAATTTTAAAAGCGGATGCGTTAACTTTTACGCCAGGTCCCATTGTAGATGAAACAGCAACGTTACGCATGTAAGTGCCTTTTGAAGCCGCAGGCTTCGCTTTCATCAACGTGTCGACCATAGTGCGGAAGTTTTCTTCAAGCTTGTCAGCATCAAAGGAAACTTTTCCGATTGGAACGTGGATGTTCCCGGATTTGTCAACGCGATATTCAACTTTACCCGCTTTGATTTCGTTAACAGCTTTTTCTACGTCAAACGTAACAGTTCCGGTTTTCGGGTTAGGCATAAGACCTTTTGGTCCAAGTACACGACCGAGTTTACCAACCTGAGCCATCATGTCCGGAGTCGCAACGACTACGTCAAAGTCAAACCAGCCCTGGTTGATTTTGTTGATCATGTCCTCTTCCCCTACGTAATCCGCTCCTGCAGCTTCCGCTTCTTTGGCTTTATCGCCTTTTGCGAAAACAAGAACGCGCTGGGTTTTACCTGTTCCGTTTGGAAGAACAACTGCACCACGGATCTGCTGATCCGCTTTCTTAGGATCTACCCCAAGACGGGCAGCCATTTCCACTGTTTCGTCAAAATTAGCTGTTGCTGTTTTCTGAACAAGTTCAAGTGCTTCGCGAGCTTCATACGCTTTATCGCGATCAACAAGTTTCAAAGCATCTGCAAACTTTTTGCCTTTCTTAGCCATGTTATTTCCTCCTTGATTGTGGTTTTAGCGGTTAGACCTCCCACTAATAAAGGCTGCGACCGGCCGCAGCTCCGGGATCCGCGAAGGATTCCAAAACCGCAGTCCGGGCGGGACGAATCCCGCTTCGCAACCTCAATGACAGTTCATGGGTTCAATTAACCTTCGATCGTGATACCCATACTGCGGGCAGTACCTTCAACCATACGCATAGCTGCTTCTACGTCAGCTGCGTTCAGGTCCGGCATTTTTGTTTCCGCGATTTCACGTACTTTATCACGACTAACTGTAGCAACTTTCACCTTGTGCGGTTCCCCGGAACCTGATTCGATTCCTGCTGCTTTCTTCAGAAGAACTGCAGCTGGTGGAGTTTTTGTGATAAATGTAAATGAACGGTCTTCAAATACCGTAATTTCAACCGGAATAATTAAGCCCGCTTGTTCCTGTGTACGAGCGTTAAATTCTTTACAGAATCCCATGATGTTTACTCCAGCCTGACCAAGCGCCGGTCCTACTGGCGGTGCTGGGTTAGCTTTACCAGCTGGGATTTGAAGTTTTACAACTTTAATGACCTTTTTAGCCACGCGACACACCTCCTTAAGTCCGTGATGTGGTAAACCGGGCACGAAGCCCTCCCACTCATATCTGCATGATTGCAGGAAAAAACGTGAACATGATGTGTTCACGTCATTAACAACATTCAAATTTTATCACTTTCAAAAACAGATATCAAGTCCTTTTGAAAATCGTTCGTAAAACCGGGCTGGCCCGCTTCTGCTACTGGATTTTCTCAACCTGACTGAATTCCAGTTCAACCGGCGTCTCCCGGCCGAACATATTCACATGAACTTTGAGTTTCTGCTTCTCAGCAAAGATATCCTCGATTGTGCCGATAAAGTTGGCAAAAGGACCTTCCTTCACTTTAACAGGCTCTTTGATCTCAAAGTCAACTTCTGCTTTCGGCTGTTCAACACCCATCTGACGCAGAATTGCATCCACTTCTTCAGGCAGCAGCGGTGTCGGTTTTGAACCGGCGCCTGCTGACCCTACGAATCCGGTAACGCCGGGCGTGTTACGGACTACGTACCAGGAATCATCTGTCATTACCATTTCAACGATGACATAACCAGGAAAGACTTTTTTTGTAACCTGCTTGCTCTTTCCGTTTTTAATTTCCGTTTCTTCTTCCACCGGAACAAGAACCCGGAAAATTTTGTCGGTCATGTCCATCGACTCCACACGCTTTTCCAGGTTCGTTTTTACCTTATTTTCGTAGCCTGAATAGGTGTGAACAACAAACCAATTTTTCTCCATGACGTTCAGGACGCGATGTCCTTCCCTCCTCTAAAAACAACTTCTCTTACCAGTGAACCCGGATGTATGCAAGCCGGACTGGTACAGGCGTTTTACTAGTTTAGAATTAAACGGATCAGTTCGGAAATTCCAGTATCAACAATAAAGAAGAATACTGCGATAAATGCAACAGTTGCCACAACGACACCTGTGTAACGTACGAGTTCTTTACGAGTCGGCCACGTTACGCGCTTCATTTCTGTGGATACTTCCTTAAGGAACTTCACCGGCTTTTTTGCTGTTGATGTTGATGTTGTTTCTGCCATACAAGCCACCTCCAACCTGCTAGTAAACGGATACGGCCATAAGCCGTCACCCGCTGTTGTATTTATTTCGTCTCCACATGGGTTGTATGCTTACCGCATGTACTGCAGTATTTACTGAATGTCAAACGGTCGGCACGGCTGCCGGACCCTTTTGTGGTTGAATAGTTTCGGGACTTACATTCCGAACATGCGAGAACGATTTTAGCTGACATAATAAACTCCCTGACTGCTTGTTTATAAAACGTGCGTACATGTGTACATACCATATCAACTTATCACAATAAAAGAAGGGCTGTCAATCGCCCCTCCCCTCACAGTGTCGCCCGTTTCAATGATTTTCATAACCTGTGTAAGAGAAAGTATAAGAGGGTCGTCATGAATATCAGAACGGCTTGATCAAGCCGGACCGTTATAAGAAAACAGGGGGTGCTTCAGGTGCGCCCCCTGTATGCTTAAAAGCTGCTTAGCTGTTCTGTGAAGTTAAAGTTTGACGCCTTTAATCTCCACATAGCGTTCGAGTTTTCGTTTTACACGCTGAAGCGCGTTATCAATCGACTTAACGTGACGGTTGAGGTCTGCCGAGATTTCCTGATAGCTGCGTCCGTCCAGGTAAAGCATGAGTACCTGCCGTTCCAGTTCACTCAGAATTTCACCCATTTTGATCTCAATGTCGTCGAACTCTTCCTGATTAATGAGCAGTTCCTCGGGGTCGCTCACCCTCGACCCGCAGATGACGTCCAACAGTGTCCGGTCTGATTCCTCATCGTATAACGGCTTGTCCAGCGATACGTAGGAATTAAGAGGAATGTGTTTTTGCCGGGTGGCGGTTTTAATGGCTGTGATGATCTGACGTGTAATACAAAGTTCGGCAAAGGCCTTAAAGGAAGATAGCTTGTCTCCTTTAAAATCACGAATGGATTTATAAAGGCCGATCATTCCTTCCTGAACGATGTCTTCATGATCCGCACCGATAAGGAAATACGATCTCGCTTTCGCTCTTACGAAGTTTTTATACTTGTTGATCAAATACTCAAGCGCCGCACTGTCTCCTTCCCGGACATACTCTACCAGAGTTTCATCGTCCATTCCTTCAAACTTGACATTACGTCCAGTTTCCATAAGGTCTAAAGCCACCGCGATCCCTCCGACCCTGTCTTTTTTCTCTGCATTAAAAAGGAGAGTTCCCTGCACCGCTCGGTCTTGATGTAAGCGCATGAATAAATGGGGTTTTTAAAAGTAAAGAAACTAATCCTTACCCTCTTAAACTGCCAATCAAACCTTTTTAACCAGATAGAATTGTGAATTGTCTAAATATAGAAACATTATACTAAACAAAAAGGAAAGGCGTCAAGGTGCTCACCGCTCTCCTCGACGCCATTTTTCAAATATATCTGCCATTTCCTCTGTCATGGGCAGTTTTGTACGTGCTGTCTGTTTTTTTGCACTGAGCACTTTTTTAGCAATGCCTTTCTCGATCGTCTTTACTTCGTTCCGGAGTTCACGGGCGGATTTCCTCAGGGCACCGCTCGCAAAAATGATCCGCTGCTCTACAAAATCAGATGTGGCAACAGAAATTTCCGTATCCACACGCTTCAAGGTACGGACGAGCTTTTCAATCCGTTCATCCGCTGTTTCTTTTTCCCGTGTATAAATGATATCGAGACGGTAGTTTTTCATTTTCCGGCCGAGACCCGGAACCATATGGGCGTCAAAAACAATAATGACACTCGTTCCGGTATACGCCTGGTATTCGGCCATTTTCTCTATCAGAACGTCACGGGCTTCCTCCAGGTTTCTGGCTTGAAGTTCTCTTAATTCCTGCCAGTCACCGATGATATTGTAGCCGTCCACGATCAAAAACCGGCGCATTATGCCTGTCCTTCCGGATGGCGGCGGCGGTAGACTTCATACATAAGCAGTGCGGCAGCAACCGATGCATTCAGGGATGTTACGTGCCCGACCATCGGAATCTTCACGAGGAAGTCGCATTTTTCCTTCACGAGCCTGCTCAGCCCTTTTCCTTCGCTTCCGATCACAAGACCTGTCGGCATTGTGAAGTCAGTCTGCCGGTAATCTTCATTCCCCGCCGCATCGGTTCCAACAAACCAAAGGCCCCGATCCTTGAGCTCATCCATCGTCCGGGCCAGGTTTGTGACGCGGGCGACCGGGATATGCTCAATCGCACCAGTGGACGATTTCGCCACGGTCTGGGTAAGCCCTACCGAACGGCGCTTTGGCACGATGACACCGTGGGCACCGACAGCATCGGCGGTTCGGAGGATCGACCCAAGATTATGGGGATCCTCCAGTTCATCAAGTAATAAAAAGAGGGGCGCTTCCCCACTTTTTTCAGCTGCAGCAAACAGATCCTCAAGATCGCTGTATTCGTAGGCAGCCACCTGGGCAACCACACCCTGGTGCTGGCTGCCTCCTGCCATCTGATCGATTTTCTGTTTCGGAACGAACTGGACATTTACTTTCGATGCTTTTGCCAGATCGGTAATTTTGTTCATCTGGCCTTTCTGGGAACCTTCTGCCACCCAGATTTTATTGACCGGCCGTTTAGCCTTGAGTGCTTCAATGACAGGGTTTTTTCCTGCGATGAAATCCTGTTTGTTACTCACGTTCATTTCCCCCTTCCGTAGTAAGAATGGCAAAAGCTTCGCTCATAATCGTATCGAGTCTTTCGTGCTGATCCTTCAAATACAGATACCCGAGCAGCGCCTCAAAGGCGGTGCTGTACCTGTACGTGGTCACATCTGTATTTTTAGGCACGGATCCGGATTTGGCATTTCGCCCCCTCAGGGTGACGGACCGCTCTTTTTCCGTAAGGCGCTCCCCCTCAAGGAGTTCAAGGACCACTTTGGCCTGTGCTTTGGCGGACACAAAGGTACTCGCCATCCTGTGAAGCTGGTTCGGTTTGACCTGGCCCGAGGCGATCAGGCGGTAGCGGACGTACATATCCATGACCCCGTCTCCCATATAGGCCAGTGTCAGACCGTTCAGCTGGTCCACGTCAGGGACTTCCTGGTTGAGCTTCACTTGGCTACACCCTCTTCCAGCGCGTACCCTGCGGCGTGTCTTCAAGAACAATATTCTGCTCTTTCAGTTCATCACGAATCTGGTCGGAACGGGCAAAATCCCGGTTTTTACGAGCATTGATCCGCTCCTGAATCAGAGCTTCGATTTCCTCATCAAGGATCTCTTTCGTTTCCTGAAGAGAGATGCCGAGCACTTCGGCCATCTGATCCATCGTTTTCAGAATGTGAGCCAGAACCTCTTTACTCGAATGCTTTTCCCTCAGGTAGTTGTTTGCCGTTTTGACGAGATCAAACAGGGCGGCAACAGCGTTGGCGCTGTTGAAATCGTCATCCATTTCGCTGATGAAATGATCGTGGTGATCGTTGGTCTTTTTCATCCACCGGTCTTTCTCCTCACCGAGATCCGCGGTTTCGGACAGGCGGTGCGTCACGTTCGCATACGTCGTTTTAATCCGGTCCAGCGAGCTCTTCGCGCTTGCAAGCTGGCTGTCGCTGAAATTAATCGGACTCCGGTAATGATTGTTGACGATAAAGAAACGGACAACATCCGGGTCAAACTTCTTGATGATATCGTGAACGAGGATAAAGTTTCCGAGTGATTTGGACATTTTTTCGTTGTCGATATTAATGTATCCGTTATGAATCCAGTAGTTGGCCATCTTCTTTTCATTCAGGGCCTCAGACTGGGCAATTTCGTTTTCATGGTGCGGAAACGAGAGATCCTGGCCGCCAGCGTGGATGTCGATCGTATCACCGAGGTACTTTTTGACCATCGCCGAGCATTCGATATGCCAGCCCGGGCGCCCCTGTCCCCACGGACTCTCCCAGTAAATCTCTCCTGGTTTCGCTCCTTTCCAGAGTACGAAATCAAGCGGGTCTTCCTTTTTCTCACCGACTTCAATCCGGGCTCCGAGCTGAAGGTCATCCACGGACTGGTGCGAAAGCTTCCCGTACCCGTCAAACTTGCGGGTCCTGAAGTAAACGTCTCCACCTGAGGCGTAGGCATAGCCTTTTTCGGTAAGTTTTTCAATGAAACGGATAATATCGTCCATTGTATCGGTCACACGGGGATGCAGATCGGCTTTACGGACCCCGAGCGCGCCTGTGTCTTCGTGATACGCCTCGATAAACCGTTCCGCAATAGCGGTGACATCCTCGCCCATTTCCTCCGCTGCCTTGATGATTTTGTCATCCACATCGGTGAAATTGGACACGTATTCCACGTCGTATCCCCGGTACTCGAGGAAACGGCGGACCATATCAAATACGACCGCAGGACGGGCGTTTCCTATATGAATGTAGTTGTAGACAGTCGGTCCGCACACATACATTTTCACTTTACCTTCTTCAATCGGCTTAAATTCCTCTTTCTGTCTCGTTAATGTGTTATACATTCTAATCGCCACGATAAACGCCTCCTTGGCTTTCCACCCTGTCCAGCTGTTCCTTCAGACGGGCAATTTCTTCTTCCAGTTCTTTCAGTTTGTCTGAAACGGGATCCGGAAGGTTAATATGATCCAGATCATGGTCCACCTTCACGCCATCCTGCACAACGACTCTGCCGGGAATTCCGACCACTGTGGAGTTGGGGGGCACTTCCTTGAGCACGACAGATCCGGCACCGATTCTCGAGTTTTCCCCGATACGCATCGAGCCGAGCACTTTCGCACCGGTCGCGATCAGGACGTTATCTTCCAGCGTCGGATGCCGTTTCCCTTTTTCCTTACCGGTTCCACCGAGCGTAACACCCTGATAGATTGTACAGTTGTCTCCGATTTCACACGTTTCCCCGATGACGACACCCATGCCGTGATCAATGAACAGCCTCTGGCCGATCACTGCGCCGGGATGAATTTCAATGCCCGTAAAAAACCGGCTTATCTGCGAAAGAAAGCGGGCAAGGAAGTAAAACCGTTTTTTCCAGAGCCAGTGGGCAAGCCTGTGGCTCCAGATGGCATGAACCCCTGAGTAGTTGAAAACAACCTCCAGGCGGTTCCGGGCGGCCGGGTCCTGGTCAAGCACCACGTCAATGTCATTTTTCAAAGTTTTAAACACAACCCTGACCTCCTTTTATAGCTGGTCTGTTAGGATTCTTCGCGAAACAACAGCGCTTATGCACCTTGACATATGTCAGAAAATCTCTTATACAACATTCTAATTGTTATTAGCTCAGCTGCACGCCATCCGCTCGCTTTCCGCGGCGGTGCCGGCAAGCCTCCTCGGGCTTCGCCCTGTGGGGTCTCGCCTGGCCCTCACTGCCGCAGGAGTCTCCCTACTGGCGTTCAGCTTCGCGAGATATAATAATTGGTTGTAATCGTATAGTTATAGCGGAAGACGGCGACTCCAGCGGGAACAGCACCGACGGAAGACCCCACAGGGCGATTTTCCCGAGGAGGCTGCAGTGGTGCCCGCGGAAAGCGTCCGTCTGGAGCGGTTTTACCTAAAGAAATAGTTATTCACAATGTCAGAAGATTATAGTTACCAAAAAACAAAAAAAACGCCCCCGTGCCTGATTAATCGGGCACAGAGGCGCTTTATCCGCGCGGTTCCACTCTGCTTGAGCCTCCGTCTTTCCAGAAGACTCATCTTATCCCTGTAACGGCGGGGGACCGCCTGCACCTACTTGTTCCTGATCGGAACGTTTGGAGCAGGACTCGGGGAGGCATGTTCCCTGAACCGTTCTTTAAGCTGCTTGCAGCCGGTGGCAGCTCTCTCTGGAAAAGACGGTGTTCAGGTACTTTTTCCCTTCATCGTTCATCTGTTTATGATTATGATGACTTGTATTTACTGGCTCACTGCCTGATCGAGACGGGCAAGAACCGCTTCTTTCCCGATAAGAGCAATCGTATCCGGAAGATCACGGCCGTGTGTCTGGCCGCTCACAGCCACACGGATCGGCATAAACAGCTTTTTCCCTTTGTGGCCGGTTGATTTCTGGACGGATTTGATCGCTTTTTTAATTTCTGCAGGTTCGAACGTCTCAAGTGCGTTTACTTCCTCTTTAAAGGCTGCCATCACTTCCGGCACCTGTTCTTCGGAAAGGACCTGCTTTGCTTCTTCATTATACTCGATTTCCTTCTTAAAGAACAAATCACTAAGCTCGACGATTTCCGCACCGTAACTCATCTGTTCCTGATAAAGGGCAATCAGCTTCTCAGCCCACTCCCGCTGCTCACCTGACATATTTTCCGGAAGCTTTCCCGCTTTGATCAGGTGCGGCAGGGCGAGTTCCACGACACGGTCAAGGTCCGCTTCCTTCATGTAGCGGTTGTTGATCCACTCAAGCTTATCGGTGTCAAAGACAGCAGGTGACTTGGACACGCGTTCAAGACTGAATTTCTCCTCGAGCTCCGCTTTGGAGTAGATCTCCTCTTCCTCTCCGGCAGACCAGCCGAGAAGCGCCAGGAAATTAACGATTGCTTCCGGAAGGTAACCGAGATCCCGGTACTGCTCCACAAACTGAATAATCGACTCATCCCGCTTGCTCATCTTCTGACGGTCCGGGTTCAGGATTAGAGAAGCATGGGCAAAGACCGGCTTCTCCCATCCGAATGCTTCATAAATGAGCGCCTGGCGAGGAGCATTGGAAAGGTGCTCTTCCCCCCGGATCACATGGGAAATTTCCATCAGATAATCATCCACTACAACAGCGAAGTTGTAGGTTGGAACGCCGTCTTTACGGGCAATCACAAAGTCTCCGGTTCCTTCGTTTTCGAACGTAACGTTGCCGCGGATCACATCATCAATCACGACAGCGCCGGATTCAGGTACGCGGAAACGGACGACAGGCTTTTTGCCTTCCTTTTCATAGGCTTCACGCTGTTCCGCCGTCAGGTCGCGGTCACGGCCGGAGTATTTCGGTGTTTCGCCGCGGTCGCGCTGGGCCTCGCGCTCAGCTTCGAGCTCTTCTTCTGTCATGTAGCAGTAGTAGGCTTTCCCCTCATCAAGGAGCTTTTGCAGATACTCTTTATAAATGTCCATCCGCTCCATGCTTCTGTAAGGGGCGTGCGGGCCGCCCGCATCTACGCTTTCATCCCAGTCAATGCCGAGCCATTTCATGCTTTCCATCAGCTTTTCTGTTGCTGTTTCCACATTACGGGCCTGGTCTGTGTCTTCTATTCTGACGACAAACTTTCCATTCTGATTGCGGGCAAATAAGTAATTGAACAGCGCCGAACGGGCGCCTCCGATATGAAGATGTCCGGTAGGTGACGGTGCAAAACGCACCCGGATTTCTTTAGCCATTGTATGACTCCTTCCACACTTTTGTTCTATGTTAACGATCTTGCTTCCTGTGCACACTGCCTTTATTTTATCACTATCGTCAAGGGTTAAAAATCCGTCATGGGGCCCTGCAGGCTTACTGCTCCACCTTAACAAGCAGGACAACAGCCTGAGAGGCAATCCCTTCGCCGCGTCCGGTAAAGCCGAGCTTTTCTGTAGTGGTCGCTTTTACATTCACCCGATCTGTCTCTGCTTCCAGCAGATCACTGATCCCCGCGCGCATTTCTTCTATATATGGCGCCATTTTCGGCTGCTGGGCCATAATCGTACAGTCCACATTGCCGAGGGTATATCCGCGCTCTTTTACGAGCCCCCATACATGGCTGAGCAGTTTTTTTGAATCGGCGTCTTTAAATGCCGGGTCCGTATCCGGAAAATGCCTGCCGATATCCCCTTCCCCGATGGCACCGAGACAGGCGTCTGCAATCGTATGAAGCAGCACATCTGCATCTGAATGCCCGAGCAGTCCTTTCTCATATGGGATTTCAATGCCTCCAATAATAAGGGGGCGTCCCTCTGTTAGCTGGTGCACGTCAAAGCCTTGTCCAATTCTCATCATATATGTCCGTCCTTCCGGTTTGAAATAATCGCTTCTGCAAACAGCAGATCTTCCGGGGTGGTGAGTTTGATATTCTGGTAGTCCCCTTCGACGATACGGACCGTTTTACCGCACCATTCTGCAAGACTGGCATCATCTGTTCCGAGAAAACCGGCTTCGGCCGCCTGTTGATGGGCACTCAGGATTAAAGAAAGACGAAAAGCCTGAGGTGTCTGTACTGCCCACAGACCCTCACGTTCAACGGTTGCTGTCACGGTTGTTCCGGATGCTTTCTTTACGGTATCCTTTACCGGCACAGCCACAATTGCAGCACCACTTGCCTTTGCCGTACTGACAAGGGTGTCGATTTGTTCTTTTTTTATAAACGGGCGGGCGCCGTCGTGAATCAGCACCACCGGATCTTTGCCGCCATTCTCCACCTGCTTGAGACCTTCGTAAACACTGTTCTGGCGCTCCCGGCCGCCGGGAATAATGCAGACCGGAGTGGTGATCCCGTATTCATTGACGAGCTGCTCCATGGCTTCGGTCTCCTGTTCGTTTACCACGAGTACGATTTCAGAGCAGAAGTCATCTTGTTCGAAAACACGGAGTGTATGTATAACCAGGGGAATGCCGTTAAGCATCAGAAACTGTTTGTTTTTACCGGCTTTCATCCGTTTTCCCTGACCGGCAGCCGGAATGACAACCGTATAATTCTCCATTTTATCTTCCCCAATATCTATTTGTTGTGCAGAAATGACATTGAGGCTGACCCCGAAGGATCCTTCGGGGGCAGCCTCTGCCGCAATGAGCGCAGCTGTTTCATGAGGGTTAACGAACGCGCGCTGCCATTGCATTTATATTTTTCTGAACTGCATATGTTGTTTTATCTCGCTCCAGGCGGACGCTTTCCGCGGGCACCACTGCAGCCTCCTCGGGAAGATCGTCCTGCGGGGTCTTCCGTTGGCGCTGTTCCCGCAGGAGTCGCCGCCTTTCGCTCCATCTATTTTATGCCTTATCGTTTACAGCGCTTTTTCAAGCAGTTTCGGCTTGGCGAAAATCATTCGTCCTGCTGAGGTCTGAAGGACACTCGTGACGATGACGTCAATTTCCTTGCCAATGTAATTGCGTCCTTCTTCAACGACGATCATTGTTCCGTCGTCCAGGTACGCAACACCCTGA
The DNA here is from genome assembly GCF_003226345.1 of Alteribacter lacisalsi. Taxonomy (GTDB): domain Bacteria; phylum Bacillota; class Bacilli; order Bacillales; family Salisediminibacteriaceae; genus Alteribacter; species Alteribacter lacisalsi. Next base: position 224,248 of record NZ_PDOF01000004.1, read on the forward strand.
TTGTGTTCCTTACCGTCTTTGATTACCTGTACCGCCATTTCCTCACCAGGCAGTACAACCGGTTTGACTGCATTGGCTAGATCATTGATATTCAGAACCGAGACGCCCTGGAGATCACAGACTTTATTAAGGTTGAAATCGTTTGTGACCACATAGCCTCCGATAACTTTTGCCAGTTTCACAAGCTTTGAGTCCACTTCATGGATCTCATCGAAGTCGCCTTCATAAATCTCCACGTTAATCGGCAGCTCTTTCTGGATTTTGTTCAGGATATCCAGTCCGCGTCTGCCCCGATTCCGTTTTAAAACATCCGAAGAATCGGCAATGTGCTGCAGTTCTTCGAGAACAAATTCGGGAATGATGAGGGTGCCGTCCAGAAACCCAGTCTGGCAGATATCTGCAATACGGCCGTCAATGATGACGCTCGTATCGAGAATCTTGAGTGAACCTTTGCGGACTTCCGCTTCTTCTTCGTCTTTTTTCCTGCCATCCTTTGAACCGAGTCTTCCGGAAATCGCAGTGAGACCGATGAGTTCATCCCGCTTTTTAAAGCCGATCTGGAAACCGAGGTATCCAAGGAAAAACGTAGCAAATAGAGGAAGGTACGTACTGAGAACCGGTATTCCGAGTGCATCAATTGGAAGACCGATTAAAAAAGCAACGATCAGACCGACAATCAGTCCCATTGTCCCGAAAAGGAGGTCTGTCACAGGCACTTTTACCAGCTTTTCTTCAAAGACCTTGATGAGATCGACAAAATCATCAATGAACCAGTAAGTTGCCAAAAATAAAATAAGTGCACCGAGAACCGCTCCTGCATAGGGGCTTTCCAGCCACGGAGCATTTCCAACATTAAGAATAGAAATCAGATCAGGTATAAATACAAATCCTGCCGCGCCACCAACGATCAGTATGAAAAGCTGTGTTATTCGTCTTAGCAACGTCTTCACCTCCTTTAACCATTATAGACAAGTCACCAAATTTGAAACGTTATTCTGAAAAAATCACAAAAAGTTGCAGTAGGATCAAATTACAATAAATTAACAATATCAGAGTGACTTTACCATGTCAACGGAAGTAAATTTTCAATTATATCGCTAAAAGTGAAGTTTCGTCAAGGTTAGATTTGTTTAGACATTTGGCTCTGAACAGAATAAACCGGAGGAGAAGGCAGGTTTCTTTTTCAGCCTGCCTGTAATGAGCAGCTGAACCGGTGCAGATGCCGGAAATACCCGGCATACCGCAGGGTCAGATATGACGGTCGATAAACAGCTGTTCCTGAATACGGGTCAGGCCTTCCTTGATTTTTCTGGCCCTTGCTTCCCCGATCCCGTCCACTTCGTCAAGTTCTTCGGTGGAAGCTCTCATAATCTGCGGAAGATTATCGAACCTCTGAACCAGATTTTCGACTACAAGCGGTGGAATCCGAGGAATTTTATGCAGAATCCGGTAGCCCCGCGGGGAGATGGCAAACTCAGACAGATTAACAGTCTTACTATAGCCTAAAAGCTTTACGATAATCATATCGTCAAGCAGCTCATCACTGGACAGCTTCTTCAGCTGCTTAAGGATATGAAGGGGATCACTCGACCTGTCTTTCATATAGTCTTTTATCAGAAGGACCGCTTCTCTTTCCGTATTGGAAACAAGCTCTTCAAGCTGCATGGAAATAAGCCTGCCCTCGTTGCCCAGCTCGTTCACATAATTCAGGATTTCGGCTTTAATTCTGAGCACCATTTCCACACGGTGCATCACCTGGGATACTTCCTGGATCGTGACGAGTTCCTCAAATTCAAGGGCGCCGAGATTGGTCACGCTCTGATCAAGAACCGATTTGTATTTTTCCAGCGTCTGAATGGCCTGGTTGGCTTTTGTAAGAATTACCCCGATATCCTTGAGGGAGTAACGGTAGTCCCCCTGGTACAATGTAATGACATTCCGGCGCTGGGAAATGGAAATGACAAGGTTTCCCGTCTGACGGGCAACGCGCTGCGCCGTCCGGTGACGGATTCCCGTTTCTGTGGAATCAATGGCGTTGTTCGGAACCAGCTGCGTATTGGCGTAAAGAATGCGCCTGCCGTCCTCACTGAGAATGATCGCACCGTCCATTTTGGCCAGTTCGTACAGGTAAGCCGGGGAAAATTCACAGTTGATAAAGAAACCTCCATCTACAATATGCATCATCTCGTTGTTATATCCGAGGACAATCAGTCCTCCTGTTTTAGCCCGCAGAACATTGTCAATGCCCTCCCGGAGCGGTGTGCCCGGAGAGACAAGCTGCAGAACCGTGCTGATAAAATTGGTATCATAGTTCGAACGCGGATCCACCTGACGACGCACCTCCTAAACATTCCTCTAATGCTTCATTGACAGTGTTCACACCGATAATTTCGATGCCATCGGGGACTGTCCACCCGCCGATATTTTTCTTTGGAATAATTGCCCGCTTAAATCCGAGCTTCGCGGCTTCCATGACCCGCTGTTCAAGCCGGGCGACACGCCGGACTTCTCCGGTGAGACCGACCTCCCCGATCACAACGTCCCCGGCTTTTGTCGGAACGTCCCTGAAGCTTGACGCGATCGCAACTGTGACTGCCAGGTCGATCGCAGGTTCATCAAGCCGGACGCCGCCGGCAACTTTTACATAGGCATCGTGATTCTGGAGCAGCATGCCGACACGCTTTTCGAGTACAGCCATCAGCAGGGAGATCCGGTTGTGATCCAGCCCGGTTGCCATTCGTCTCGGGTTTCCGAAGCTGGTCGGCGAGATCAGGGACTGAATTTCCACCAGGACCGTCCTTGTCCCTTCCATGGATGGAACAACGGTGGAACCTGCCGAGCCGGCTGTCCGCTCCTGAAGAAAAATCTCCGATGGATTAAGTACTTCTGTGAGCCCCTCTTCCTTCATCTCGAATATGCCCATTTCATTTGTAGAACCGAAACGGTTTTTAACGGCTCTGAGAATCCGGAAAGTATGATGCCGCTCCCCCTCAAAATATAGTACCGAGTCGACCATATGTTCCAGAAGGCGGGGGCCTGCAATGGCCCCCTGCTTCGTTACGTGGCCGACGAGGAAGATGGCAATCCCTTTTGTTTTAGCAAGGCGCATAAAAGCAGCCGTACATTCTCTTACCTGCGAGACACTTCCCGGTGCGGACGTGACCGCATCCAGATATACGGTCTGAATGGAGTCGATAATCACAAGTGTCGGGTTCATTTCCTCTATAACTTTCTCGATATACTCCACATCCGTCTCCGCCAGGACAAACAGGTTGTCATCGGCTACATCAAGCCGGTCAGCCCGCAGTTTCGTCTGCTTGACGCTTTCTTCACCGGATATGTAAAGGACCCGGTGCTCCTGGCGGGCCATCTGCGATGACACCTGGAGCAGCAGTGTTGATTTTCCGATCCCCGGATCCCCGCCTACAAGGACGAGAGAACCCGGTACAACCCCGCCTCCGAGTACCCGGTTTAATTCTTTCATATTTGTGCTGAGCCGCTGCTCATTTTTCCTTTCAATTTTCGTGATCGGCTGAGGCTTCGTGACACCGCCTCTGGCACTGGTCACAAAGCTTCTGGAAGAGGAGGCTGTCGTTTTTTCTTCAAACTCCTCCGTCATCGTGTTCCAGTTCTGACAGCCGGGACACTTCCCCATCCACCTGGTGGACTCGTATCCGCAATCCTGACAAATAAATTTTGTTTTCCTTTTCGCCATATCCGTCCCCGTCCTATCTGTAAAAGCTTAATCTGTCTATAGTTTATCATGTTTTTTAAAAAATCAGGTATGGCAAAGCCTTATAAACAGGCAGATGGGGAAAAGGTGACCCACATCATTTTTCCCGGTACGGAAAAATGGATAGAAAGGAGGCCGGGAAAGTGACAGTCACTCTCCCGGCCTGTTTAAGCATCAGGTACTTATTTCTTGTTTCCGGCACCTGTTGCTGTACCTGTTTCAACGAAGTAGTCTCCGTCTTTCACGGCCAGTTTAACACGCTGGCCTTTGTGAATGTTACCGCGGAGAAGTTCTTCAGACAGTCGGTCTTCCACCTGTTTCTGAAGAGCCCGGCGGAGCGGGCGTGCCCCGTAGTCCGGATCGTAGCCTTCGTCGGCTATCTTCGCTTTTGCCTCATCGGAAATCTCAAATTCGATATCCTGTTCGGCAAGACGCTTAGTTAGCTGGTCCGACATGAGCGTTACGATCTCTTTGATGTGTTCTCTATTAAGAGAATGGAACACAATCGTCTCATCGATCCGGTTCAGGAATTCCGGACGGAAGGCTTTCTTCAGTTCGGTCATCACTTTGCCTTTCATATCCTTGTAGTCCTGGCCGTCACGTTCTGCTGTAAAGCCTAGGCTCTTACTCTGGCGCAGCGTGCTGGCACCTACGTTGGATGTCATGATGATCGCCGTGTTTCTGAAGTCGACCCGGCGCCCTTTGGAGTCTGTAAGGAAACCGTCCTCAAGTACCTGAAGAAGAATATTGAACACTTCAGGGTGGGCTTTTTCAATCTCATCAAGGAGGACGACTGAATACGGCTTACGGCGGACCTTCTCAGTCAGCTGGCCGCCTTCCTCGTGCCCCACGTATCCCGGAGGTGACCCGACGAGACGGGACGTGGTGTGCTTCTCCATGAACTCGGACATGTCGATCCGGATGATCGAATCTTCATCCCCGAAGAGAGATTCAGCAACGGCACGTGCAAGCTCTGTTTTACCGACCCCTGTGGGGCCAAGGAAGATGAACGAGCCTATTGGACGCTTCGGATCCTTCAGGCCGGCACGGGCACGGCGAATGGCTTTCGATACCGCTTTTACGGCTTCATCCTGGCCGATAACCCGGTCGTGAAGAATCTCTTCCATCTTCAGGAGACGCTCGGTTTCTTCTTCAGCCAGTTTGCTGACAGGAATACCGGTCCAGCTGGCCACCACGAGTGCAATATCCTCTGTGGTCACTTCGGAGTTTTCCTGTCCCTGCTTTTCCTTCCATTCCTTCTTCATCGTTTCAAGCTCTTCCCGGACACGCTGCTCGCTGTCCCGGAGAGAGGCTGCTTTTTCAAATTCCTGACTCTGCACTGCCGCATCTTTTTCCTTGCGGGTTTCGTCAAGCTTCTGTTCCAGTTCCTTCAGGTTAGGCGGAGCTGTGTAAGATCGAAGGCGCACTTTGGACGCCGCTTCGTCAATCAGGTCAATCGCTTTGTCGGGCAGAAAGCGGTCGGCAATGTAGCGGTCCGACAGCTTCACTGCCGCTTCGATCGCTTCATCTGTAATCGTCACACGATGGTGTGCTTCATAGCGGTCACGAAGGCCTTTCAGAATTTTAACGGACTCGTCATTTGTCGGTTCCTCAACCTTAATCGGCTGGAACCGGCGCTCAAGAGCCGCATCCTTCTCAATATATTTCCGGTATTCATCGAGGGTTGTCGCTCCGATACACTGGAGCTCCCCCCGTGCCAGTGACGGTTTGAGAATGTTGGAGGCATCGATAGCGCCTTCTGCGCCGCCTGCCCCGATAAGCGTATGAAGCTCATCAATAAAGAGAATGACGTTTGCTGCCTGGCGGATTTCCTCCATCACTTTTTTCAGACGGTCCTCAAATTCCCCGCGGTACTTGGTTCCCGCAACGACTGTACCCATATCCAGAGTCATAACCCGCTTGCCGCGAAGCGTTTCAGGAACTTCGTTGTTTACGATCTGCTGGGCAAGCCCTTCGGCAATAGCGGTTTTACCGACGCCAGGCTCACCGATCAGAACCGGGTTGTTTTTCGTACGGCGGCTGAGAACCTGGATCACGCGCTCAATTTCCTTGGAGCGGCCGATGACCGGGTCAATCTGCTCTTCTTTTGCGATTGCCGTGAGGTCACGTGCAAGACTGTCGAGTGTCGGTGTATTTACGTTGGCACCTGATCCCGCGCTCTGCTGCTGGCTGTTGGAAGATTCACTGCTTCCGAGAAGCTGCAGCACCTGCTGGCGCGCTTTGTTCAGGCTGACACCAAGGTTGTTCAGGACACGGGCCGCCACACCTTCGCCTTCACGGATGAGGCCGAGCAGAATGTGTTCGGTGCCCACATAGGAGTGGCCAAGCTTACGTGCTTCGTCCATGGAAAGCTCAATGACTTTCTTTGCCCGCGGCGTATAATGGATCGTTTTTGACCCTTCTTCCCCTCTGCCGATCAGCTGCTCCACTTCAGTCTGAATTTTATCAGGGCTGAGTCCTAGTGCAGACAGGGCCTTGGCTGCAATGCCCTCTCCTTCTCTCACAAGACCGAGCAGAATGTGTTCTGTTCCGATATTACTGTGCCCCAGACGGGTTGCTTCTTCCTGTGCAAGTGCAAGTACTTTTTGTGCTCTCTCTGTAAAACGTCCAAACATCATATTCCTCCACCTCCGTTTAATGGTCGATCTGTTCGTTTTCCATCTTCAGCCGGTCCCTGATCAGCCTTGCCCTGCGCTGGTCACGCTGTTCGGGCGAGAGAATTTCACCTGCATACTGCTGCAGGAATCCCGGCTGTGTAAGAATCATAAGTTCATTGAGAATATTGCCTTCTACATCTTTGATCAGTCCCATATCAATGCCCAGCCTGAGATCCGACAGCCGTTTCGTTGCTTCTTTTGATTCTATGATCCGGCTGTTGGCCAGGATGCCGTAGGATCTGAACACTCTGTCCTCCATTTGAAGCTTTGATTGCTCCATAAGAGTTTTCCGCGCTGCCCTCTCCTGCTGGATCAGCTGCAGAACAACACTCTGCAAGTCCTGAACAATATCTTCTTCAGACTTTCCGAGTGTAATCTGGTTGGAAATCTGAAAAAGGTTCCCCTGCGCTTCACTGCCTTCGCCGTAGATTCCCCGGACGACAAGGCCGAGCTGGTTAATCGCCGGCAGGATCCGGTTCATCTGACGTGTAATCACCAGAGCCGGAAGGTGCATCATAACCGAGGCCCTGAGTCCCGTACCGACATTTGTCGGGCAGCTCGTTAAGTACCCGCGCTTTTCATCAAAGGCAAAATCGAGTTTATCCTCCATCCAGTCATCGACTTCGTTCGCCAGCCTGAGTGCTTCAGTGAGCTGAAAGCCGGCTAATAAACATTGTATTCGGATGTGGTCCTCTTCATTGACCATAATACTGAGGGATTCATCTTCACTCAGCAGGACAGCTCCTGCTTTTGATTCATCGGACAGGGCTGGGCTGATCAGATGCTTCTCGACCAGCACTCTTTTTTCGTTCTGTTTCATCCCGCTCATCTTCAGAAATTCAATCGTGCCGTAGCGGGAATGACCGGCCCCGCCGTACTCAGAACCGATTTGTTCTGTCAGGGCAGCAAGATCCTCTGCTGATGCGAGAATCGGGAAAGGGACATGCTTGATATTTCTTGCGAGCCGCACCCTGCTGCTGAGAACAATATCGGCGTTCGGACCGTCCTTTTTCATCCACGGGCTAATTGCCTGGCTGATAAACTGCTGCAGTGACACGTGCTATCCCTCCCTTTTCTCTTTCAGTTTTTTCTCAAGAGACCGGATCCGGTCACGAAGCTCTGCTGCCTGTTCAAACTCTTCTTTCGCAATGAGTGCCTGCAGTTCCTGCTTCATTTTTTCAATTTCTTTATGCAAATGCAGATGCTGTCCGACCCTTTTCGGCACCTTCCCGCCGTGAACGACATTTCCGCTGTGAATCCGCTTGAAAATCGGATCGAGTTTTGACTGGAATGCCTTATAGCATTCGGAACAGCCGAATCTTCCGATCTTGGCAAACTGTTCGTAGGTCATCTTGCATTCCGGACAGGTCAGACCTTCTCTCGTCTTCCTGATCCCGCCTTTATGTGCGGACGGCATCTGCTGTTCGAAATCCAGAAGGCCCGACAGGAGCTGGTGCATGGAGAATGTCTTTGCCCCCGGCATGTGACCGTCCTGTTCGTTTGCGCATACATCACAAAAATGAAACTCTGTTTTCTCACCATTGATGATTTTTGTAAAATGCAGTGTTGCCTGACGCTCCTTACATTCCTGACAGAGCATTCCCACCCCTCCTGATTCTTTTTATATTTCCTTACTAAAGAAGCCTGTTAATTTGCGATCAATGTGCGCTGCTTAACTATTGCCCAAAACCGCGATCCGCCTCAGCCGCAGTTTTTGCAGCCCGCCAATTGTCAGCGGTATTTGAGCGACTCTATCATCGCTTTTAAAATAGCTGCTCTGATTTCATCTCTTGCCGGGAGTGGCAGGGTGATTACATGGCGGTCAGTTGCACGGAGCATAAGATCTGCCTCCCGCTTTGATACTGCTTCTTCCTCCAGAAGTCTCTCGATAATGTTCTCTGCAGGATGCTGGGCAATACGGGTGCCGATCACCGCCGTCACCTGATCAAACAGTTCTCCCTGATCATCTGTCACGGCTTTTGTAATCCGGATATACCCGCCTCCGCCCCGCTTGCTTTCAACGATGTACCCTTTTTCCAGTGTGAAGCGAGTACTGATGACGTAGTTAATCTGTGACGGGACGCACTGAAACTGCTCAGCCAGCTCACTTCGTTTAATCTCCACCGCTTCTTCCTTACTCTGATCAATGATCTGCTTTAAATAATGTTCAATCACATCCGATATATTGCGCATCGCATCAGCCTCCCCGGGCCTCAGAAAAGATGGGCAGTCACAGTCATTACACTGCCGGTATATGCCGGCTTGTTTGACTTTGACTATCTTTGACTTTAATTTTATTATACCCAATTCTCCTCTGTTTGCAATCATCACGCTCGCACTTTTTTTGTAATTATATTAACGCTCATTATTCTTCACTGTGTGTTTTCTTTTGCACCGGCGCAGTCAAACCATACTACTGCTTATGAATATCCACCAACCATTATTGCCCCCAAAGGAAGCATTCATTCTTTTTGCCGGGTAAGACCATTAACCCTGCTCTGTTCTATTCCACACAAAAGCGATATTCAATCATCTGTCAGATGTGAATATCGCTTTTCTCTTTCGTATGGCTACGTGATGTTTTCCACTTCCACCTGCCGGACATCCTCAAGGGACTTCAGTGTATAGAAAATATCCGTTGTATAGGTGCTCTTATCGGTAACGATAATACACGTCAGGACAATACAGTCCCCTTCTTCCTTCACTTTGACCCTGCGAAGGCCGAATTCTTTCTTCTTTACTTGTTTAAGCAGTGTTGTCAGTTCCGTACCTTTATTAAGATACAGCTTCGTTCTAACTTCGATTTCGTTGAGCTTTTTTAAACCCATCCACTCCATCATATCCGGGATGATCCGCACACCGAGAATGAGAAAGACAACACCGACTGCAGCTTCAAGATAAAAGCCCACACCGATAGTGATCCCGATTCCGGCAGAAGCAAGCACAAGTGCTGCGGTGGTCAGTCCGGAAATAACGTCGTTGTTTCTCCTCAGGATAACACCGGCTCCAAGAAATCCGATCCCACTGATAATATAAGATGGAATACGGCCCGGATCCATCGGTCTTGAATAGGCTTCAGAATAAAGCATCGCCGATTCATAGGACACGATCGTGAGCAGACATGCCGTAACGGACACAATCAGACAGGTTTTTAACCCGAGTGGTTTTCCTTTTAATTCACGTTCCAGGCCGATGATCAGACCTGCTGCTGCTGCGAACGCCATTTTCAGAAGCGTTCCGCTCGTATAAAATTCACTTACTGTTTCAAACATCCCCTGATTCTCCCCTTTTGTTTAGTCTCTGGTCGCCTGCACCCCTTTACATTGCGTTAATGAGCATCTCTTTCTGTCAGAACAGCTGACGCCGGCAACGAAACTATTGCGGCACCACCGTGGAAATAAGGCGGATGACGTTCAGTTGAGCTTTACGAAATTGACGGACGGGCATACTCAAATTTGCATTTTAATGCCGGACGCTCCGTTTTTGCACGCGCAAAAAGGACTGTCGTCTGACTTCTTAACTGGTACTTTCGGGCAGTCCGGTCCCCTGATTACCGGCTGCCTTAAAGCCTGCACGTATTCTTTTGACGACCTGATTAAATTTCTATATCTCTTACATATACGACAAAAGCTACTTAATATCCTGCCCGTGAGTTCTGCTTTTATTTGTCAGTTTCTGATTTTCCGCTGCTGAAAAGGACATTCGCTAACGATGGGCTCACAGTCATCGCCGATAAAAAACTGCTTCCACTCGTGATGTGTTTCATCTCCATAGTGACTGATGTCAGGATGCTTGGGGAGCTGGTCCCACGCTTCCACCCGCTTCCGGACTGCTTCTCTGGAATTAATCCCGTTCGGCTCTGTCCCTTCCAGACCTGTAAAGATCGTCCTCGGCTGAATCCCAATAACAAGTCCCTTTCCAAGATTTCTGGTGCGGCGCTGCTCGTATGCCGGGGCATTTCCAAAAACAAACATCGGCTCCTGATCAAAACAGAATGTCCATAAATGGTGATCCGGATCCTTGGGAATGTCCTCCGGCCAGGGGGCATCGTCTTTATCATGCAGAAACTGAAGAACCTCCCAGAACTGATCCCGGAAGTCATCAATCGTTTTCAGGTGCTCCTCCGGCTCTACAAATAGAAACAGGCCGCGTCTGATCTTCGGATTTTCGTTTAATAGTTTTATAAAGGAACGAAGCGTTTCAGGGAAATGGCCCCAATTATCTTTTTCGAGATAGCTGTATCGCAATTCATCCTTCAGCAGACCGGATCTCCCGAAATAACAGGGGAACGTGCGGTCTGTCACGATTTTTTCAAAAAAGGAAAATTCCCGCTTCAGCCATTCCGGTATGTTTGCTTCTTCGTGGATATCTGCTCTGGTTTTTAAATGTGATGTCATCTGGTCAGGCCTCCTCCCTTTGTATATACCCTATGTACACACAATGAACATTAGTATTAAAAGAAGAATGTTCATCTTCTCGCTTTTCTAAAAGGCTGTTTTCGGAAAGGATGTTGTTTATAGCGATACAGGTCAACGCTTTCCGCGGGCAACGCCTCAGCCTCCTCGGGAACTTTCCTGCTTCTTCCTCTGCCAGCATTCCCTTCGAAGCGGTCTTCATCGAAGCAACTCGCAGCTTATTTGTGAAGCAGACGCTCGTCGCTGGAGTCGCGACCTTTCGCTTGTTTTGTTGCGGTGAAGGCCGGCGCTTTCTGCAGATTCTCGCCCTGTTTATTCCTGCAGGAGAAGCCGTCTTACGCTTCAGAATTTCATTTATAAATAGCAGTATTCTAAATGAAAACAGCCTTTCCTTTGCAGAAAACATGTCTAGATTTTAATTTTACGCATGTACTTGTACTGATAGACTGCACCAATCAGGGAGGAAGCGGACATGACTCAAAGCTGGTTTTACTTTCTCTTTCTCGGTATTACACTTGCTGCCCCTGTAGGCCCGCTTAGCATGGAGATGGTCAGGCGGGGGCTGGTTCTCGGATTTTGGGGTGCTCTGTTAACAGGTCTTGGAGGGCTTTTCGCGGATCTATTGTTTATGGTGATGATTTACTCTGGCGCCGGTTTCCTCTTATCACCTGTTCCGGTTCAGGCCGTGTTATATGTGTGCGGATCATTTTTTCTTTGCTTTCTAGGCTGGCAGTCTCTTTTCCTCACCGGGAACTTCTCCATTGAGCCCGTTCGTGAGATCGTCCTTCAGTACAGATCAGGGTTTTTTTCCGGAATTGGCATCGCCGGACTGAACCCTTTAAATATTTTGTTCTGGTTTGGGATATACGGCTCTGTTTTAGCCGGACTGAAACAAACGGAAACGAGTGAAGTCGTGATTACTGCCAGCATCATGATCGTCGCAGGAATTCTTCTCTGGAACATTTTTGTCTCCGCTTTTATTCATTTTCTAAAGGACTACGTGCACGCCAGGATGGTTGTATTTATCAATCGTCTTGCCGGCGTGATGCTCATTCTGTTTGCAGGGACGTTTCTGTATAAAGGGTTTTATCTAATGTGCTAAATCTGATCTGCAGATTGAAAACAGGTACACCGGACTTCCCCTGTGCACCTGTTCAGATCAGTAAGCTTTCGTTGAACCGCCGTCGACTACAATCGACTGTCCGGTTACGTAAGTATTCGCAAACGAACCTAGAAAAACAATCGTTCGTGCGAATTCTTCCGGTGTACCATACCGCCCTGCCGGTATCCCCTTTTTAAATGTTTCTCTGACTTCTTTCTGGGATTTCCCTGTTTTTTCTGCCTTTACTTGATCTAAGTGATCAACCCGCTCTGTAGCGATTCTCCCCGGGCCTACCGTATTAATGAGTATGCCGTGTTCGCCAAACTCTTTTGCCAGACTTTTGGCAAGTCCAACGATGCCGGTACGGAATGTATTAGAAAGGATCAGGCCGTCGACAGGCTCTTTGATGGATGATGATGCGATATTCACAATCCGGCCTCCGCCGCTTTCCTTCATGTAAGGCAGCACTTCTCTTACGGCCCGTACATAACTAAGCAGGTTCAGTTCAAACGCGGCGGTCCAGTCTTCATCCGAATGCTCTTCAAATCCGCCTGCTTTAGGACCGCCTGCGTTATTGACCAGCACGTCAACCCCGCCATATACCTCCACTGTTTCCTTTACAAGTGCTTTTAGTTGATCCGGTTTTGTGACATCGCAAACGCGGTATAACGGTCTTTTGCCTGTTTCTTCATAGATGAGTCCTGCTGCATGCTCTAATTCACTCTCATTTCTGCTTGCAAGCATCACGCGGGCTCCTTCTTTTGCAAATGCCATTGCTGATGCTCTCCCAAGCCCCTTGCTCGACGCGAGGACAATTACGGACTTATCTCTTAGTAGTAAATCCATTCAGTCACCACTCCTTTTTTGGAAGTGATCTGTTATTGAGCAGGTATAACACTGTAAGTCGAGATCTCATTTTCCGTTCTGTAGTGCAGTGTGCAGTTATGTTATTTATGCTAAAGTAAAACAAGTTTTTTGCCAAGCCGGGAGGTCTGGTGTCTTCATCAGCTATCGAACTTCTCTATTTTTGTACAAACAAAAAACCCACCCGCATATGCGAGTGAGCTTTTGTGTGCCCAGCGACGTCCTACTCTCACAGGGGGAGAGCCCCCAACTACCATCGGCGCTGGAGAGCTTAACTTCCGTGTTCGGCATGGGAACGGGTGTGACCTCTCCGCTTTCGTCACTAGACAAGTTTGA